>JABFVJ010000052.1 GCA_013362835.1 Nonomuraea sp.
TGGGGATCTCCGCCGTGGGGGTGGCCGTCGGCACGTCCGTTGGGACGTCGGTCGGCACGTCCGTCGGTACGTTCGTGGGGACGTCGGTCGGTACGTCCGTCGGTGCGTCGGTTGGGGTGGTGGGGGTCGGGGTTGGGGGGTCGGTCACGGGTGGGGTGGATTGGGGGAGCGGTGTGTCGGTGACCGAGGCCGTCGGGGTCGGGGTCGGGGGCTCGGAGGGTGGGAGGGTGTCCGTCGGCGGGGCGGGCTGGCAGGTGAAGGTCTCCGTCACCGTTTCCGTCGGCCCCGGTACGGTGACCGTGGGGCCGGGCTCGGTGACCGTCACCGTCGCCGTCGCCTGCTCGGTCACCGTGGAGGTCACGGTCACCGTCGAGCTCGGGTCGGGTTCAGCGGTCGGTGAGACCGTCACCGTCCTGGTCGGCCAGGGGAGTGGCCTGACCCTGATCGACGGTTTGCCTCTCGTCTTGTACGTGCCCTTGCCCAGCCTCTTCGCGGCCTCTCCGGCCCCCGTGGTGACGGGCACCTGAGTGGTGGCGTTCTTGCACGACCTGCTCTTGCACACCTTCTGCTTCACGGTGAAGCGGGCCGCCCCGTCGTACTTGATGGACACATTCAAGTACGAGACGCCCTTCTTCTTGACCACCTTCGTCGTGGCGGTGTAATCCCCGACCGAGGGCGTGGGCGTGGCCGTCGGGGTCGGGGTCGTGGCGGCGACGGGTAACGCCACCTGCGCGCCGGAAGGAGAGTCAGTGGAACGTAGGGGATCGGTCGCTGATGTCTGGGTGATCGCGACTCCACCGGCGCCCGCCAAGATGACGGAGCCGAGCAGCGCGCCCAGGATGGAAAATCTCATAATCCTGCTCTTGTGGGAGATTTCAGGACGCAGATCATTATTCCGACTTGTCAAGATTGGTCAAGACTGAGACGCATGAACAGGCGCTATCGGTTCCGGCGCGTGGTGAACTATCTGAATCTCGCCACGCCGCTCGGCCTGTTGATCTCGATCGTCGGCGGCGCGGCCCGGCAGCCCGGTCCGGACGGGCTCATCCTCGCCTTCGGCTACCGCTACCGCTTCCCCATCGCGGGTGCGTTCACCGTGGGAAACGTCGTCCTGACCAGGCGAGACTCGCTGGACGACCAGCTCATCCGGCACGAGGGACGGCACGCCACCCAGTGGGCCTGCTGCGTCGGGCTGCCGATGCTCCCGCTCTACATGCTGGCCATGCTCGCCTCCGTGATGGTCTGCGGGCATCAGGCGTCGTACAACGTGTTCGAGCGGCTGGCCGATCTTGATGACGGCGGATATCCGCGCGCGCCCCTCTGGTGGAGGAGGAGGCGGAATATCGGTTGACCGTATTTGGCGACCTCAATGTTGTCCCTGCTTGAGGCGGGGGCGGAGGCGGCCGAGGACGATGGCGGCGATGGCGAGGCCGGAGATCGCCCCGGCGGACAGGACCGACGCGGTGGACGGCCCCACCACCGAGACGCCGGCCACGGCGAGGCCGGAGACCAGCGCCGCGGTGGCGACGTACGCCCAGGTCGCCAGGCGTACGGCTCGCAGGCGCGCGCCCTCGGACGGCAGCGTGCGGGACAGTAACCAGGACAGGGCAGGCAGGAGGAGCACGCCGTGCATGAGCACCGCGTGGGCCGGCTTGAGCGCGGTGGCGACCGTGTAGGCGAGCTGCTGGTTGCCCGTCATCACCTGGACCACGCCGCGGGCGATCATGACGCCGCCGAAGACCATGGACGCGAGCAGGGTGGCGAACCCGGCCCGGACGGCCAGGCGGGTGCTCGGGGCGAGGCCGGGGGCCGGGCGGAAGGCGGCGACCGTCATGGTGATCGCGATGACGATGAGGACGCACCCGAACGCGGCGAGAGTGCGCGCGACGGCCGTGTCGAAGGCGGTCTCCATGTTGAAGTGGGACGGCACGCCGCGCCACGCCTGGAGCGTGATCAGGGCCACCTCGGACGTGGCGGCCACCGCGAACGCGCCGAGCACCAGCGCGCGGGCACGCAGCCGCAGCCACTGGGAGACCCAGGTCAGGGTCAGGACGCTCAGCCCGAACGACACCCCGAACGTGAACGGTTTGCGCCACGACACGGCGCCCTCCCACGGGCCGCCGTCCACGACGAACACGCCCAGGTGCACGAGGCCCGCGAGCACCAGGAGGGCTCCGATGGAGTACCAGAGGCGATTCATGCGGCCATGTTGGCAGGGGGCGGGGCGCGCGCGCGTCGGACCAGGGTTTGGTTCCGCGCTACACCGGTGGTCGTACGCGAGGCCTCCGGCACTCACCGCTCAGGACCCTCACGACGTCAGGGGCTCGACCGTCCAAGGCGGAAGGCCCCGGGCGCTCACCGTTCAGGGCCCTCACGTCAGGGGCTCGACCGGCCATGGCGGAAGGCCCTGGTCGTCAGGGGGTGAGGGTCAGTTTGTGGGTGGCGGCTTTCTTGATCGACTCCGGTTGGGAGAGCATCGGCAGCAGGTCGCCCTTCGCCCATGCCTCCGCCTGGTCCCAGTAGTTGTCGTGGAAGGCGTGCCCCGACGCCCCCGTCAGGTTGATCCACCGGGACTTGTCCAGGTCCGACAGGTCGACGACCATGCGCATCGAGGGCACCGCCGTGACCCCGTACCCCTTCTGCACGTTCCACCCGGTCGCGTTCACCGCGTCCTTGTTGCCGGGGACCGCGAAGGGGCCGCGGTTGAACAGCGCCTCGACGGGCGCGAGGCCCGAGGTGCCGAGCGTGCCGTTGACCAGCTCAAGCTGGTGCAGATCACCCCAGCGCCACCCCTTGAGGTCCTCTCCGAGCAGCTCCGACAGCTCCTGGTACGCAGAGGCCATCGCCTGACGCAGGACGTCGTCGCGGGTCTCGGTGACGTTCTTCGTGGTCACGTCGTCCCAGAACGGGTCCTCGGGGGCGGCGAGCAGGTTCGCGACCACGTCGTACCAGCGGTCGCCGCCGCCCGGCCTGACCTGCTCGGGCAGGTCGTCGTCGAAGGTGTGCTTGAGCAGGTGCCGCCAGACCGCGTTGAAGTAGGCGGCGGGCGCGGAGTCGAGCCCCTGCGCGTGGTCCCACGAGCGCAGCAGCTCCCGCGCCTGTACGGCCGGCCCCGCCAGGTCGACGCGCAGCAGCGCGGGCACCAGCGTCCCGGCGAACTCGTTGGAGGTGTCCTGCTGGATGTCCGACATCGTCCCGGCGTCGATCTTGCCCTTCTTGATCGCGTCCAGGACGAGCGTGCGGATGCGCTCGGAGCGGTAGCCGTAGGACCAGTCCTCGGTCAGCAGCGGCTGGTAGCGCCTGGGGTCGATGACGGCGTTGTTCGCCGTGACGATGAACCCGTCCGCCGGGTCCTCCACGACGGGCAGCCGGTCGTACGGGATGGCCTCGGCCTTCCAGTCGTACTCGCCGGTCCATCCAGGGACGGGCCAGGTGCCGTCGCCCTTCTCCCGTACGGGGATGTGCCCGGGGGCCTGGTAGGCGATCTTGCCGCTGGTGTCGGCGTAGATCAGGTTCTGGGAGGGCACCTCGAACAGCGCGGCGGCCGACCGGAACTCCGGCCAGTTCCCCGCCTTGTTGAGCGCGAAGATCGCGTCGACGGTCTTGCCGGGGGTGAGCGCGGTCCATTGGAGTGCCACGGCGTTCGCCTCGCCGCTCGGCTTGGCGTCCTCCATCACCTCGTTGATCAGCGGCCCGTGCCGCGTGCTCCGCACCGTGATCGTGACCGGGTCGCCGCCCGCGACCTTGATCTGCTCCTGCCGGGTCTCCAGCTTGACCTGCTGGCCCTTGTACAGGTACGTGTCACCGTCGACCTTCTCCAGGAAGAGGTCGGCCACGTCCGGCCCGAGGTTCGTGAACCCCCAGGCGATCTTGTCGTTGTGCCCGATGACCACGCCGGGCACGCCGGAGAAGGTGAACCCGGTCACGTCGTACGGACACTGCGCGGTGAGCGTCCTGCAGTGCAGCCCGGCCTGGTACCAGACGGACGGCATCTGCGGCGACAGGTGCGGGTCGTTGGCGAGCAGCGGCTTGCCGCTCGCGGTGTACTCGCCGGAGACCACCCACGAGTTGGAGCCGATGCCCTCGCGCTCCTCGCTGCTCATCGTGCTCGGCACGGCGTCCAGCGTCGCGGCGGCCTGGGAGAGCGCGTGGGCGCCGCCGAGCTGCGGCTCGGCGTGCTGGTCGAACCTGCCCTGGTCGATCGCGCCCTGGGTGACGATCGGGGAGTGCCTGTCGTACGGGTAGCCGGGGTAGAGCTGGTCGACGCGCTCCTTGGGCAGCTTCGTGGCCGCGAGGGCGCGGTCGATCTCGTCCTCCATGTTGGACCGCAGGTCCCACGCCATGGCCTTGAGCCAGGCGACGGAGTCGACCGGGGTCCACTTCTCCGGCTGGTAGTCGCCGTTCTGGAGCTTGAGCACCGAGTATTCGAGGCTTCTGTCGGAGGCGTTGGGGTTGGCCTCCAGCCAGGCGTTCACGCCCTTGGAGTACGCGGCGAGGTAGTCCTGGGTCTGCTTGTCCAGGGCGGGCAGCTCCTGCTCGGCGACCCTGCGCCAGCCCATGGTCCGCAGCGCCTTGTCGTTGCCGAGCGTGGCCTTGCCGAACAGCTCCGACAGGCGTCCGGCGGTGGTGTGGCGGCGGAAGTCCATCTCGAAGAACCGGTCCTGGGCGTGGACGAACCCCTGCGCCATGAACAGGTCGGCCGCGGTGTCAGCGTAGATGTGTGGAATTCCTGATTTATCGCGATAAATCTCCACACTCCGGGCCAGCCCTGGCAGCCGCAGCGTCCCCTCCACCTGCGGGAACGACTTCCGTACGGTGTACACCAGGACCCCGGCCAGCACGAGCGCCAGCACGAGAAGCACGGTCAACACCCGAGCGAACCACCGCAAAGGCCACGGCATCCACGCATAGGGCCTCACCGATACCTCCATCTTGCCGAACTGCAACAAGTCTGGCAGTACCGACTCACTACTCCGGCCGCCCGAAACCCCCAGAAAGGGGATCAGGCCCAGGTTTGGCCCTCGGGGGTGTCGGAGACCCGGACGCCCAGCTCCGCGAGCTCGTCGCGCAGCCGGTCGGCCGCTCCCCAGTCGTGCGCGTCCCGCGCGCGGGCCCGCTGCTCCAGCAGCTCGCCGGCGCCGGCGGGCAGCACCCGGGGCTTGCCGATCTCGGTGGACAGATCGAGCGCCAGCACCTGGTCGAGATGGAGGAACGTCTCGAACTTCGACCCGGGCGCCACCGACTCGTCCCGCTCCAGCTCGCGAAGGATCCGCAGCGCCGCCGGCGTGTCCAGGTCGTCGTCGAAGGCCGACTCGACGCGCTCGGCGTAAGAGGCGGCCATGGGCGCGCTCGGCGACTCCGACCACTCGGCCACCCGCGCCCGCCACCGCCGCACCGTGCGGTCGGCGGCCCGCAGCGTGTCCCAGGTGAGGTTCAGCTGCTGCCGGTAGCGGTGTTCGAGGAACGCCATCCGCACCGCCAGCGGGTCGAGCCCGGCCGACACCACGTCGGAGAGCAGCACCACGTTCCCCGTGGACTTCGCCATCTTGCGCCCGTCGAACAGCAGATGTTCGCCGTGGATCCAGTGGCGCACCACCTCGTGGCCGGCCGCCGAGTCCGACTGGGCGCGCTCGTCCTCGTGGTGCGGGAAGCGCAGGTCGATGCCGCCCGTGTGGAGGTCGATGTGCTCGCCGAGGAAGCGCAGCGACATCGCCGAGCACTCGACGTGCCAGCCGGGGAAGCCGCGTCCCCAGGGCGTGGGCCAGCTCAGCTCGCCGTCGGACGGCTTCCACAGGGCCCAGTCGGCGTGGAAACGCTTGCGCGGGTCGACGGTCTCGATGCGGTGGGCGGGCTTGAGCTCGTCGAGACGATTTCCGGAAATCTCGCCGTAAGTCGGAAAGGTGCGTACGTCGAAGAACACCGAGCCGTCCGGCACCGCGTACGCGTGCCCCTGCTCGACCAGCTTGGCGATCAGCTCGATCATCAGCTCGATCGTCTCGCTCGCCCGCGGCGTGTGCTCGGGCGGCCGGAGGTTGAGCGCGGACGTGTCGCTCCTGAAGGCGTCCTCGTAGAAGCGGGCGAGCTCGCCCACCGAACGCCCCTCGGCCCGCGCCTGCGTGAGGACCTTGTCCTCGTCGGTGTCCTCCGTGAGATGCCCCACGTCGGTGATGTTCTGGCAGACCACGACCCGCGTACGCCGCCGCTCCAGCACCCTTCTGATCAGGTCGGACAGCACGTAGGTGCGCAGGTTGCCCACGTGCGCGTAGCGGTAGACCGTCGGCCCGCACGTGTACATGCGCACCGCCCGCCCACCCGAGATCTCCTCGACCTGCCTGGCCCGCGTGTCGTAGATCCGCACCATCACCCGAGCTTAGCCCGTCAGACGCCGAGGAAGCCGAGGATGTCCCGGTCACCGCGCTCGCGGAGCCTGGCCAGCACCTCCTCGCGCGCCGCCGTGTCGGGCAGCCCGATCCTGGCCCCGATCAGCCGCAGGCCCTCCGGCTCGGAGTTCACCGGGGCGGTGTAGCCGATGAGGTAGAGGGCCCGGTTCAGCGGCGGCATCGCCACGGCGGCGGCCGGAAGGTAGCGGGTCAGCAGCTCGCCGCCGTCGGAGACGGTCAGGAACACGTGGTCGCCCTCGCTCGCCTTGAAGTCGGCCAGCACGTTGCGGATCGACCCCATGGTCGGCTGGTTGTGCCAGCTGATCACCACGTCGCCCGAGGGCGTCGAGGCGGTCAGCGACCCGCCGGGCGCCATCCCGAGGTAGGCGGCGAACCCGGTCGGCAGCGGCGACCCCGACCCGCGCAGGTGCTCGGCGTTGACGTCGACCCGGTGCCACCAGCGGCCGTCGCGGGAGCGGAAGCTGCGCCGCGTCTCCGACACGTCCTTGCGCGGCTGGTACGGCTCCGACTCGCCCGTCGGCGACGTGCCGGCGACCCTGATCCAGCCCCGCTGCGTACGCTCGAACCCGGGACCGCCCGAGTACGCGCGCACCGAGCTCTCGCTCACGTCGTAGCGGGAGGTCAGGTTCGTCACGATCGTGCTCACCGACGCCTCGCCGCCCGCGCGCTCGATCTCCCTGGCGATCATCTCCCTGATGCCCAGGTACTCGTCGCCGCCCCACCGGGTCAGCCCGTACTTGTTGCGGTCGACCCGGCGGAAACGCTCGTCGGCGGTGAGCTGGTTGCGGATGCCGACCAGGCTGTAGTCCTCGCCGATGCGTTCCTGGATCTCCTCGGGGGCCAGCGGCGTGCCGGCCACCGCCAGCACCGCCTCGGCCTTCTCGTTGATGCTGCGCGGCCACGGCACGACGTGCTGACCGAGCACGCGCAGCTGCGGCACGGCGAGGATCCACCGCTCGGCCACGTCCTCGCGCACGCCGAGCTGGGACACCATGGACACCGCCTCGCCCAGCGGACGCGGCCCGTCGGCGAACAGCTGCCGCGTCTTCTCCCGCAGCTCGTCGGCCCCGCCCGAGACCAGCCATCCGTCGGCCTGCTCGTAGCCGGTCAGCAGCGTACGGACGAAACGCCACACCGGGATGCCCAGCGTGCGCAGATCGCCCCGGTGCCACGGCACGGCGGCCGCCAGGTCGTCGGCCGGGACGGCCGACCCCAGCCGGCCGCGCAGCCACGAGACGTGCGCCACCAGCGGCGCCGCCTCGGCCGACCCCAGCCACGCCTCCACGTGGTCGCGCAGGTCACGCTCGATCTGCCGGATCCGCTCCCGCGTCACGGAGAACCGCTGTGCCAGCTCGTCGAGCGTGGCCCGCTGGCCCGCGTAGAGCCGGTCGCGCGCGATGGCGCGCTGCCGGTCGTCGAGGGCCGCGAACACCGCGTCGATCAGCTCGGGCAGCGGCTTGTCCGGCCGCGCGGGGCCGGGCAGGGCGGCGGGCGCCGGTTCGAGCAGCCGCTCGAACACGCCGGCGAACAGCTTCTGCACGACGTCCTTGCCCAGGGACTCCGGCGTGCGCTC
>JABFVJ010000058.1 GCA_013362835.1 Nonomuraea sp.
AAGCCTATGTGCCTCGCGGCCAAGCCCCGCGCGAGTCCCCGCGCCACTCGGCCAAACCCCGAGAGAGCCCATGCGCCACGCGGCCAAACCCCGCGCCACGCCGTCAACCCCGCGCGGGCCCATGTGTCACGCCGCCGAACCCCGTGAGAGCCCATGGCGCCGCGCCGTCAACCCCGGGAGACCCGCGCCGGGGAGAGGCGCGGGCCGCGCGTGGGTGGGTGGGTCAGCGGCCCAGGAAGGTGAGGAGGCGGTCGAGGGGCCAGGTGTTGATGATGTCGTCGGGGGTGAGCCAGGCGCGCTGGGCGATGCCGATGCCGAAGCGCTGGTTGGCCAGGTGCGGGATCGCGTGGGAGTCGCTGTCGACGGAGAACTTCACCCCGTGGTGCTTGGCCAGCCGCACCAGGTCGGCCGGCAGGTCGGAGCGGTCGGGGTAGGAGTCGATCTCCATGGCGGTGCCCGTGCGGGCGGCCGCGCGGAAGACGGCGTCCCAGTCGGCGTCGACCGGCTCGCGCTTGCCGATCTTGCGGGTGGTCGGATGGCCGATGATGTCGACGTACGGGTTTTCGCAGGCGGTGATGAAGCGGCGGGTCATGTCGTCGCGGGACATGCCGAAGTGGGAGTGGACCGAGGCCACGCACACGTCGAACTCGCGCAGCACCTCGCCCGGCCAGTCGACCGACCCGTCGGGCGCGATGTTGAGCTCGGAGCCGTGCAGGATGCGCATGTCACGATATTTCTTCTGCAGCTTGGCCACCCGCTCCCGCTGCTCCAGCGCCTTGTCCAGCGTCATGCGCTGCATCGCCAGGTCGGGCGCGTGGTCGGTGACCGCGTAGTAGGCGTAGCCGCGGGCGTGGCCGGCGGCCACCATGTCCTCCAGGGAGGCGATGCCGTCGGTCAGGTCGGTGTGGGTGTGCAGGTCGCCCTTGAGGTCGGCGAGCTCGACCAGGGCGGGCAGCTCGCCCCGCAGCGCCGCCTTGACCTCGCCGCCGTCCTCGCGCATCGGCGGCGGCACGAACTGCATGCCGAGCGCGTCGTAGATGTCCTCCTCGGACTCCGCGGCGATCACCCGCTCGCCCTCGAACAGGCCGTATTCGGAGAGCTTCCAGCCCTTCTTCACCGCCATCTCCCTGATGGCGACGTTGTGCTCCTTGGAGCCGGTGAAGTATTGCATCGCCGCGCCCCACGACTGCGCGGGCACCACCCGCAGGTCGACCTGGATGCCGGACGTCGTGCGGATCGAGGTCTTCTTGTCGCCCGCGGCGATCACGTCGGCGACGTAGGGCTGGGCGCGGAAGTCGGTCATGATCGACTCGGGCGCGACGGCCAGGATGTCGATGTCGCCGATCGTGTCCTTCATCCGCCGCAGCGACCCGGCGTAGGCGACGCGGTCGGCCTTGAGCGAGGCGATCACCTGCTCGGCCAGGGACATCGCGACGCCGATGTGCACCCGGCGGCCCGACTGCTCAAGCTGCTCGATGCCCTTGAGGAGGTTGGCCAGGGTTTTGGGGCCGAGGCCCTTGACGCCGTCGAGCCGCCCGGAGGTGATGGCCTCGCCGAGCGTGACCGTGGAGTCGATGCCGTAGTCCTCGAACAGCATGATCGCCGTCTTGGGCCCCAGCGTGGGCACCCGGGTCAGCCGCCGCACCCCCTCGGGCACCCGGCCGCGCAGGTCGTCGAGCTGCCGGAAGCTGCCGCGCTGCAGGAACTCCTCCATCTTCTTGGCGATGGCCTCGCCGACGCCGGGGACGCTCCGCACGTCGACCTCCGAGATGTCCTCGGGGAACCCGGCGATGGCCTTGGCCGCCTTCTGGTAGCTCCGCACCCGGAAGGCGTCGCCGCCGGTCAGCGCGAACAGCTCCGCGTATTCCTGCAGCGCCGCCGCAGCCTCCTCATTTGCCCGCATGGGCACTACCTTAGGATCTCCCACCGACAAAGCCGGGTCACGGGTCAGAAGCGGACCTCACGCGGCCGGTACGGCTCCGCCAGGAAGTCCAGCTCCTTCTCCGACAGCGACACGCCGACGGCCGCCACGGCGTCGTCCACGTGCCGGTCCTTGGTGGCGCCCACGATGGGAGCGGTCACCGCGGGCTGGTGGAGCAGCCAGGCCAGCGCGACCTGGGCGGCCGGCAGGCCGCGCTCGGCGGCCACCTGCGCGACCCGGTCGAGGATCTGCCGGTCGTTCGCGGGGTCGTACAGGAAGTCGATGCGATCGTCGGAGCCGGTGCGCGCGGTCGTCGCGCCGCTCTGGCCGGCCCTGGCGAGCACGCCGCGCGCGAGCGGGCTCCACGGGATCACGCCCACGCCCTGGTCGGCGCAGAGGGGGAGCATCTCGCGCTCCTCCTCGCGGTAGAGCAGGTTGTAGTGGTTCTGCATCGAGACGAACTTCGTCCAGCCGTTGGCCTCGGCGACGTGCTGGGCCTTGGCGAACTGCCACGCCCACATCGAGGACGCGCCGATGTAGCGGGCCCGGCCCGACCTGACCACGTCGTGCAGCGCCTCCATGGTCTCCTCGATCGGCGTCTCGTCGTCCCACCGGTGGATCTGGTAGAGGTCCACGTAGTCGGTGCCGAGGCGTTCCAGGGAGGCGTCGATGCCGGCGAGGATGTGCTTGCGCGACAGGCCGCGGTCGTTGGCCCCCCGGCCCATCGGGAAATAGACCTTGGTGGCCAGCACGTAGTCCTCGCGCCGGGGGAAGATCCGGCGCAGCACGCTGCCGGTGACGACCTCGCTCTCGCCGCGGCTGTAGACGTCGGCGGTGTCGAAGAAAGTGACGCCGGCGTCGGCAGCCCGGCGGATGATCGGCTCGGACTGCTCCTCCGTCAGCGCCCAATCCTGCCGCGCCGGATCGCCGTAGCTCATCATGCCCAGGCAGATCCGTGAAACCTTCAGTCCTGTAGTGCCGAGCCGCATGTAATCCATATCGCCAACTCTATGACCATAATGCACTGGTTAACCCCTTGTCCGGTGGGGCAGTCATGGCTGTCCGGAAGTGGCCTCGGGCTTTACACCGGGTGTCCCCGTCAGGTCGATTAGAGGAACGAGACAACGTGAGCGCACTTGTCACGCGTGGTATCCCGTCCAGTCAACCGCATACCGGGGGTGAGGTGGCCGACACATTACGTGGGAGGAGAACGCGATTACGTTCTAGAATGGACGTTCTGACTTCTCCCTTTCGCGCCGGGTGGGTCGGCCTGGTCGCGGGAGGTCTCGCGCTGGCCGTGCCGGTGCAGGCGGGGCTGGCCCGTTCGGGGCCGCTGGTCGAGGGGTCGGTGACGCTGGCCGTCCTGCTCACGCTGCACGGCAGGTTCGTCATGGAGGGCACGTCGGGGCGGGCCGGCTCGTGGTGGCTGGTCGCGTTCCAGGCGTGGCTGACGTACGTGCCGCTGGCGGTGTTCGGGCCGGCCTGGACGCCGGTGTGCGGGCTGCTGTCGGGCGCGCTGCTCGTGG
The DNA here is from genome assembly GCA_013362835.1 of Nonomuraea sp. Next base: position 3,448 of record JABFVJ010000058.1, read on the forward strand.
TCGCGGCGCGGATCAGGTCGATCGTGCTGGTGGTGCTGGCGCTGGCGTGCGGTCCTGTGCTGCTGGCCGCGCCGCGCTCGTGGGTGGTCGATCCGGTGTGGGCCCTGGTCACGCCGCTGGTCGGCGTCGTGGAGTACGCGCTGCTGAGCCTGGTGGCACGGGTGCGGCGGCTGGACGGCGCCCGTACCGACGTGATGCGCCAGGCCGTGGCGCAGGAGCGCCGCCGCTTCACCCGCGACCTGCACGACCTGGTCGGGCACCGGCTGACCGTCCTGGTGCTCAAGGCGCAGCTCGTCCAGCGGCTCGTGGCGGAGGGGGACGAGAAGGCCGAGCGGGAGGTGGTCGAGACGCTCGAACTCCTGCGCGTCCTGTCGGCCGACGTCAGGGCCGTCGCGCACGGCCTGCGCGACTCCTCGCTGGCGGCCGAGCTGGGCTCGGCGCGGGCGCTGCTGGAGTCGGCGCGGGTGCGCTGCCAGATCAAGGTGTCCTGCCGCGACCTGACCCCCGACGTGGAGGAGGCGCTCACGCACGCGCTGCGCGAGGGGGTGACGAACGTGCTGCGTCACGCCGAAGCGGAGGAATGTCTCATCCAGCTCATGGAACGGGACAATCTGGTACGCCTGTCGATCTGGAACGACGGCGTCCGGCCGCCGCGCCGCCCGGGTGACGCCGGGCAGGGCCTGCTCAACCTGGCCGAGCGCGTCGCCGGCCTCGGCGGCTGGCTGGAGGCCAGCACGTCACGCGGCGGACAATTCTCCTTCAGCGTTTATGTCCCGCGAATGTAATTCACGTTTGTGAAAAACACATCAAAGCCCATTGAATAGCCATATGCGGCTAATGTTGTGTGTTACTAGTCCGTCCGGTGGCGGGTGCGGCAGGCTCTTGCTCACACCGCCTCGGAGGGCCGCACCAGATGGACAAGTACGAGCTCTACTGCCTTGTGGACCAGTGTTTCTACGACACCGTCGACCACAGCACGGCCGAGGACGCCGACTTCTCCCTCATCCGCCGCCCCCTGCCCGGAGGATGGGCCCACGAGCTCAGCGACACCTGGGCCTATTTCATGCCGGGCGGCCAGGAGCCGCTGCCGGCCCAGGGCTGGAAGATCCACGTCTCGGCCCGGGTCGAGGACGCCGAGAAGGCGATCTCGACCGTGTGGGACTACTGCGTGCCGCGCGGCCTCGCCTTCAAGTTCCTGCGCGGCCCGGCCGTGCTCGTCATGGTCAACTCCAAGGCCGCCTCCAGGGCGTCGAGCGGCAAGCTGGTCACGATCTACCCGCGCGACGAGGCGCAGCTCGAACTCGTGCTCAAGGAGCTCGACGAGCTGCTGCGCGGGGTGGAGGGGCCGTACATCCTGAGCGACCTGCGCTACGGCGAGGGACCCCTGTTCGTCAGGTACGGCGGGTTCGCCGACCGGCACTGCCTGTCCGCGTCGGGGGAGCGGGTGCTGGCCGTCGAGGACGGCGGCGGTCGGCTGATCCCCGACGTACGCGGCTCGACGTTCTCGGTGCCGCCCTGGACGACGCTGCCGGCCTTCCTCGAACCCCATCTGGCCGCGCGCAACGCGGTGACCATGGACGGGCTGCCGTACCGGATCGAGAGCGTGCTGCACTTCTCCAACGGCGGCGGCGTCTACCTGGCGCGCGACACCCGTACGGACGAGCGGGTGGTGCTCAAGGAGGCCAGGCCGCACGCCGGGCTGGACGCGGCCGGACGCGACGCGGTCGCGAGGCTCGAACACGAGCGTGACATCCTGCGCCGCCTGGACGGCCTGCCCGCGGCCCCCGCCCTGCGCGGCTACTTCACGCTGGGCGGGCACCACTTCCTCGTCCAGGAGTTCGTGGACGGCACGCCGCTCCAGCGGCGGCTCGTGCGCCGCTTCCCGCTGACCCGCGCCACCTGCACGGAACAGGACCTCGCCGAGTACACCTCCTGGGCGGCCGCCACGCTGGAGAGCGTCGAACGCGCCGTGGAGTCGCTGCACGGGCGCGGCGTCGTCTTCGGCGACCTGCACCCCGACAACATCCTGCTCACCGAGGACGACCGGGTCGTGCTCATCGACTACGAGGTCGCCACGGCGGCCGAGGACCGGGCCAGGGCCGCGCTCGCCCACCCCGCCTTCGCCGCCCCCCGCGACCGCAACGGCGTGGACGTCGACCGGTACGCGATGGCCTGCCTGCGCTTCGCCCTGTTCGCCCCCCAGTGCACGATCATGCTGCCGCTGCACCGGCCCAAGATCGGCCACCTCGCCAGGGTCGTCAAGGAGACCTTCCCCGTCCCGCCGGAGCTGGTGGACACCGCCGCCACGACCATCGCGGGCGGCCGGGCCGTGGAGACCCCCGTGCCCCTGCCGGGCACGGCCACCTGGGCCGAGCTGCGGGACGCGATGGGCCGGGCCGTCGTCGCCTCCGCGACCCCCGGCCGCGACGACCGCCTGTTCCCCGGCGACGTCGCCCAGTTCCAGCCCGGCGGCGGCCTCAACTTCGCGAACGGCGCCGCCGGCGTCCTGTTCGCCCTGGCGAGCACGGGCCTCGGCCCCTTCCCCGAGTACGAGACCTGGCTGCGCGACCGCGCACACCGGCCCGCCCCCGGCTCGGGACTCGGCCTGTACGACGGCCTGCACGGCATCGCCTACGTCCTCGACCTGCTCGGGCATCACCAGGACGCGCTCGACGTCGTCGACGTCGCCCTGCGGGAGAAATGGGACCGCCTGGAGTCGGCGCTCTTCTCCGGCCTGCCGGGCATCGGCCTGAACCTCCTGCGCCTCGGCCTCACCGAGCACGCCATGCAGGCGGTCGACATCTGCGCCGACCGCCTCGGCGGCCCCGAGGACGTGCCCGAGACCAGCGGCGGCACCAACCCCAGAGCCGGCCTCATGTACGGCTCGTCCGGGCCCGCCCTGCTGTTCCTGCACGCCTACGAGCACACCGGCGACCGGGCGCTGCTCGACCTGGCGGCGACCGCGCTCCGGCAGGACCTGCGGCGCTGCCGCGACTCGGGCGACGGCTCGCTCCAGGTCGACCAGGGGTGGCGGCTGCTGCCGTACCTGGACGAGGGGTCGGCGGGCATCGCCCTGGTCGTCGAACGGTATCTGACGCACCGCCACGACGAGGAGTTCGCCGCCGCGCTGGACCGGCTCAAGCTGGTCGCGCGGGCCGGGTTCTTCGTCCAGCCGGGGCTGTTCACCGGGCGCGCGGGCATCATCGCCGCCCTGGCCGGCGACCCGGCGGCACAGGCACAGGTGCGGGCACAGGTGAAGGGGTTGAGCTGGCACGCCCTGCCGTACGGCGGCGGCCTGGCCTTCCCCGGCGACGGGCTGCTGCGCCTGTCCATGGATTTCGCGACCGGAACGGCCGGCGTGCTGTTCGCCCTCGGCGCGGTGCTGGGAGACCAGCCGGCGCGCCTGCCGTTCCTGGAGGCCGCACCCGAGCGGCCTGCGCCCAACACGACGCGGAAGGAGGTGTAACACTCATGGTACTTCTCGACCTGCAGGGTCTGGAGGCTCCCGCGGCGGCCGACGTGGCCAGCGGCGGCAGCACGCTCACAGCTCTCACGTGTCACTCGGGCCACCCGAGCAACCTCAGTGTCGCACTCTGCCACTGATATGTGACAAAGGGTCCCCGCGCCGGTTCGTGGTGGCGCGGGGACTCCCCGAGTCCGAAGGGGGAGAGGTGGGACCAGGAGACCGGCTCGTGATGGGCACGGTACGCCGCTGCGGTCCTTGGCCCGCCGTGCTGGCGGTCACCGCGGTCGCGGGCGCCGCCGGTGAACTGGCCGTCCCGTACCTCGTCGGGCGCGCTGTGGACGTCCTCGTCGCCCGCGGGCCGGACATGGTGTTCTCCGTGGTGGTCTGCGCGGGCGTGATCGCGGGCGTGGTGCTCTGCGAAGGGCTCGGCGTCTGGGCCAGGGGGGCGAGCAGCGCGTACGCTGCGGCCCGGCTGCGGCTCGGCGTGCTGCGGCACGTCCTGGGCGCGGGCCGTACGGCCACCAGACGTTTCCCCGAAGGCGAGCTCGTCACCCGGGCCGGGCTGAACGCCGAAGAGGCGGGTCGTGCCCCCGAGACGGTGACCAGCGCGCTCGCCCTGCTGGTGCCCACGGCCGGGGCCCTGGTCGCGCTCACCCTCATCCACCCGCTGCTGACCCTCACGCTGGGCGCCGGGATCGTCCTCATCGCGTTCGTCCTGCGCGCCTTCCTGCGCGCCACGACCGTCCTCTCGGGCGGCTACCAGGAGGTCCAGGGCGAGATCGCCGCCCGCCTCGTGGACGCCATGGACGGCATCCGCACCGTCGCCGCCGCCGGGACGGCCGCCCAGGAGGCGCGGCGCGTGCTCGCCCCGCTGCCCCGGCTGCGCGCCCACGGCATGGCCCTGTGGCGGGCCAACGCCGCCGCCGGGGTCCGGTCGGGGCTGGTGGTCCCGCTGCTGGAGGTCGCCGTGCTGGCCGCCGGAGGGCTCATGCTCGCCGCCGGTCAGCTCACCGTCGGCGAGCTGTACGCCGCCGCCCGGTACGCCGTGCTCGGGGCCG
>JABFVJ010000039.1 GCA_013362835.1 Nonomuraea sp.
GGCGTTGCCGTCGAGGGTGGCCACGGTGCCGGGCAGGTCGCGCAGGGGGCTTCGTCTGGGGGCGATGGCGATGACCGGCGTGCCGGCGGCGATCAGGGAATGCGCGGCCGTCAGTAGTACGGACGACCGGCCCGACCGGGACGGACCCGCGATCACCGCGCCCGGCCCGTGGGCCAGCAGGTCGATGCCGAGCGGGGTGAGCGCGTCGCCACCCGCCCCGACCAGCGCCCACAGCGGGGAGGGCGGGACGAAGGCGGGATCGAGGTCCATCGTCTGCGAGGCGGTGATGCGCATCGGGAGCGCGTCCACGCGCAGGGGTGGTTCTCCTTCCCAGCGCCAGCCCCCACGGCCCAGTGGCACCACGCGCCCATGCGCCCGCCGCCGAGGCGTGTCTGCGGCGCCGAGGGTGGAGGTCGGCCGGTCGCCCGGCTCGGACGGCGTGGTGGCCGAGCGGGCCAGGGCCTGGAGCGCCGCCACCTGGGCGGGGCCCGAGGGGTCGGCGGAGAGGAGGGCGACGTGGTGTTCCACGATCCCGTGCTCGCCCAGCGAGAGGGCGCGCCCCGGCGGCATGGACGACGGGAGGCCCTTGAGCGGGAACCCGGCCAGGCCGTAGTCGGAGGAATCGGACAGGCGGAGGAGGAGGCGGTCGTCGAAGACCGTCGAGACCTGGCCGAGCAGGCCCGACCGGTCGCTGGTGACCACCGCCCGCAGCCCCACCGCGGGGCCCTCCCGCAGGAGTTGGAGCAGGGCCTCGATCAGGCGCCCGTAGTCGTAGCTCTCGAACGCGGCGACGAAGCCCTCCCAGCGGTCCAGCATGAACACCAGCCAAGGGAGGCGGTGACCGGCTTGGCGGTATTCGGCCAGGGAGGCGTGTCCCGCCTCGGCCAGCAGCTGCTGGCGGCGGCCCACTTCGGCACGCAGGCGGGTGAGCAGGCGTTCGACCCGTTCGACCTGGTCCCGGGTCACGACGGCGCCGCAGTGCGGCATCGCCATGAGGGGCAGCAGCGCTCCCGAGCCGCAGTCGACGGCATGGACGTGTACGTCGGCGGGGGACGCCTGGGCCGCGATCGACCCCGCGATCGTCCGAAGGGCCGTCGACCGCCCGCTCCGCGGGGCGCCCGCGATCAGCAGGTGGCCGCCGTGGGCCAGGTCGAGCGCCAGCGGTCGCCGATCCTGCTGCCACGGACGGTCGGTCACGCCGAACGCCAGCGGCGCCACCTCGACGAACCCGCTCCCTCTGGAGGAGCCCGGCATGCCGCTGCGAGGCGTGGCCGGGGCGGGCAACGGTGTCGGGCGGGCTCCGGACGATGACGCGGATGTGCTGGACGAGCCCAGGGCGTGGTCTGCCGGGCGCGGCAGTTCCAGGACCAGGTGGGTGGGGAGGGGATCGAGCCAGGGGCTGAGCTGGGGCGGGACACCGGTCAGGCGGGTGGCTTCGATGAGGGCGTCCGCCACCAGGCTGAGGTCGGTGACCGCCGACTCCTCCTCCGGCTCAGGAGGCGGGGGAAGGGGCTTGCCGAGCGAACGCCAGTCGACATCCAGCACGCGTACGTTGGCGCTCGGGCTCGTGAGGGGACCCTGGGCCGAGGGGGCGGGGCTGCGTCCGCCGACTCTCGCCGTCTGTACGGCGATCGCCGCCCCCACCCCCGAACGCACGTAACAACGACCGGGCGTGGACTTGGAGATGCTCGCGGCGTCGGGCAGGTCGATGACGTCGGTGGACTCGGCGGGCTCGGTCACCCGGAGCGCGATCCGCAGCGACGTGTTGGCCTGGATGTCGGCCGTGACCACGCCGGCCGGCCGCTGGGTGGCCAGGATCAGGTGGATGCCCAGCGAACGGCCCCTGCGCGCGATGTCCACCAGACCCGCCACGAAGTCGGGCAACTCGGCCACCAGCGCGGCGAACTCGTCGATGATCAGGACGAGGCGCGGCAGGGGGGCCTTGCCGGTGTAGTCGTCGATGTCCTTGGCGCCCGCGGCGAGCAGCAGGTGTTCCCTGCGCCTGATCTCCGCCGCCAGCGAGTCCAGCGCCCGCTGGGTCAGGTGGCCGTCGAGGTCGCTGACCATGCCGACCGTGTGCGGCAGGCGTACGCACTCCTTGAAGGCCGCGCCGCCCTTGTAGTCGATCAGCACGAACGTGAGCTGGTCGGGCCGGTTGGCCACCGCCAGCGAGCAGATCAGCGTCTGCAGCAGCTCGGACTTGCCCGCGCCCGTGGTGCCCGCGATCAGCCCGTGGGGGCCGTCGAGCCTGAGGTCGACCGTGAACGGGCCGTCGGGGCCGATGCCGATCAACGCCCGCGTGGAGCCGCGGGCCCGCCACTGGGCGGCCAGCTCCTTGCCCGAGGGATCGGGCATGTTCATCAGGTCGAGCAGGCGTACGGCGTCGGGCAGGTTGCCCGCCGGATCGTCCCTGCTCACGTCGCGGATCGGGGACAGGGCTCTGGCCAGGCGGTCGCACCAGGTGGCGGAGACCAGGTCGCCCAGCACCGGGCCGATGACGTCGAGACCGCCGCCGAGCAGGCGTACGAGGCCGTCGGTGCCGCAGGCCGCGACCGTCTGGCACTCCTCGGGCAGCAGCCGTTGATCCTCGTCGATCGCCAGGGTGAACACCCCCGAACGGGGGCCTTGCCGCAGAACCTGGGGCATGTTGGGCAGGCCGCGCAGGATCTGGGCGCCGTCGAGGATCACCAGAACGTCGTGGGGACGGACGTCGTAAGAGGAGAAGGTGGGCTTTTCCGGGCCGCCCAGGTCGTCCCAGCCTGTGGGGATCTTGCCGAGTTCGGGGATGGCGGTGTTCTGGCGTTCGTCGATGAGGGCGGCCAGCTCGGATACCCGGCGGGCGGCCGACTCCGGGTCGGTGCCGACCAGGGCCACGCAGTCTTCGCCCGAACGCGGCGCGCAGTGCGGCAGCCAGCGTGTCCAGCCCCAGCGGCGTTCGCCGTCGGCACGGGCGGACACGATCACGATCGCCAGATCGCGTGGGCTGTGCAGGGTGGCGGCCTGGGCGATCAGCCAGCTCGCGAGGCTGGTCGCCGCGGTGCGGGGGCCCGTGACGCCGGCGACGCCGAGCCTGCGCATGGCCAGCGCGACCGGCACGGAACGGCAGATCGGGGGATCGATCGGACCGCCCTGGTCCTCCGACAGCTCCAGGTTGGCGGGCAGATCGGCGAGGCCGACCCGGAGCCGCAGCGAGTCGGGGTCGTGGATCCTGCGTTCCCACAGGCGTCTGCGCGGACCGGTGGCCGTGAGCAGGACCTGCGCCGGGTCGGGCGCGTCGGACCTGCGGGCCGCCTCGTCGGCCGCCCTGGCGCGTTCGACCTCCTCGTCGTAGGCCCGGACCTGTTCGGCGAACTCCTTGAGCGCCTGCTTGTGCTTCTTCTTGCCGTGGCGGCGGTCGCTGAACCACTGGCCGATCATGATGACCGGCGTCATCAGGGCGACGAGCAGGTAGTACCAGACATGCAGGGCGAACGCCAGCGTCAGGCCGAGCACCGCGGGCAGGAAGGCGGCCAGCAACTGCAGGCGCATGCCCTCGGTCCTGGTCGGCTCCTTGGGCTTGACGAACGTACGCTCAGGCTCGGGGCGGCGCAGCCTGGGCGGACGGTTGTAGGCGAGGCCGCCCTCGTCGCGGGGAGCCAGGTGGGCGTCCTTCGGCTCGATCGAGGTCAGCACGAACACCGAGGAACCGCAGGTCAGCACCGCCTGGTCGGGCCATTCGGCAGGCTCGGTGAGCGGTTTGCCGTCGAGCTCGGGGATCTCGCCGTGGTCGGCGGCGAACGCGGCCGCCTCCCGCTCGGCCACCCGCGCGGTGAGCTCGGCGACCTCGTCGGCCCATCGCCCCTTGAGCTTGAGCCTGGGCGTCTGGCCCGGAACCTGTTTGTACGCCCGCTCGACCGTGATCGCGTCAGGGGTCACACGCACGGTGACCGCTTCGGGGGCGAGCGCGGGATCGGCGGCGGTCATCGCGCAGGTCGGGTCGGAGCCGATGACGTGGACGCCCAGCCCGAGCCGGTGCACCGCGCCCGCCGCCGGGCCGCCGACCACCCGGACCTCGGCCACCCCGCCCGGCTCCTCGATGACGGTCGCGCGGGCGAGGCGCGGGTCGAGCGTGACCTTGTCGCCGTCGCGCAGCACGGCCGCCGCCATGGCGCGCGGGTCGAGGGGACGGCCGTCGCGCCAGAGCATGGCGTCGTGGTCGGGCGGGGCGTCGATCCGGTCGGGGACGCGTGGCCGGGGGACGTGGGCGGCGGTCCCGTGGTCGCCCGTGGAGGGTGACAGGCCGTAGGGTGCTCGTGTCCTGGGCAGGCGGACGACCTTCGCCATGGTCGTGCGACCGCTCAACGCCTCGGTCACCCCGGACACCGTGGCGCCGTCGTCGCCGTCGATCACGACGTCACGGTCGCCCTGCTCGGCGAGCACGGTGAGCATGATCCGCATGTGCCGTCTCCCTCGCTCGACCTCGGGCGCCAAGGTAGCGCCAGAAGTGAGAGTAGGCGCGCGGGTTGACGGCAACGGCATGATACGGCGTTCCTGTGGATAACCCCGGCGCCGGCCCACGACCCCTGTGGAAAACCACCGTCGGCTGCGGAAGGGCCGGGTCGGTGGAGTCGGCGCGTCAGAGGTACGCCAGCAACCTGTCCAGCGGGCGTGGCACACGATCGAGGTCGAGTTCCGCGACGAGCAGGCCCGAGTACCGGATCTTGCGGCCGCTGCCCGAGCCCATGAACCGGCGCAGCTGGTCGTGAGTGGCGCCCCCACGCCACGCGGGCTGTTTCTGGAGCGTACGGAAGGAGCCGAGCTCCCCCTCGGCGTCGACCACGCGCTCGACCCCGGCGGTGCCCAGGGCGCGGATCAGCTCGTCCTCCAGGTCGGCGACGCACACGAAGAACCCGAGCGCCTCCAGATCGCCACGGCCGAGACCGGATCCGAGGCCGATGCGCTCAAGCGACCTCCGGTAGTCGCCTTCCTCCCCGGCGTCACACAGGCCGGCCAGCCGCAGATCACGCCCGCGGGGGCCGAACCTGTCCACATAGGTCCCGATGTTCGTGGCGCCGCCCATCGCCACGACCAGGACGCCTTCGGCCGACAGATCCCGGCCGTGCCGCTCGGCCAGCACCTCGACGGCCGCCTTGTCACTGGCCCCCTCGACCAGGACCACGGTGTGCGTGTCGATCACGAGCCCAGCCTTCCACCGAAGCGGGCGAGGTTCATCCCCTTTTACGGCCGGCCGATCGGCCGCAACCCGGTTCGCAGGGCTTCGGAAGGATCAAAGGTGAAAAAGCAGTGAACAGTGCGACCAATGATATCGGAGTGACAACTAAGCGAATTCATCCCCATCCGTCAACTCGCTAGAAACAATAGGCATCGATTATTTCCGGTTGACATCGCGCCACCTGCGAATCGAGCATGGGTCCTCGCGTTCCAGCCCCGCCTCACCCGAGCGCCCCACATAATGGGCGTGAATTCCACAATTCACAATGGGAGCCCCCCACCCATGAGGACCAGTGAAAAGCCTGCCGTCAACGCGGCGGCGGGGTTGTCCGGCCCGGCCTCGCGCAAGCTCCCCGTGCCCCCGCGAGAACGCAAGCCGGCCCTCGCGGCGCTGGCCGTCCTGCTCATCCTCGGCGGCGCCCTGGCCACGACGCTGCTCGTCCTGCGCAGTGGCGACCGCGTCTCCGCGATCAGGGTCACGCAGCAGGTCGGAGCAGGTCAGAAGTTCGAGGCGGGCATGCTCGAAGAGGTGAAGATCGCCTCGGACACGGGCGTCGACTACGTCGCCTGGTCCCAGCGGTCGGAGGTGCTGAAGAGCTTCGCGGCGGCCACGGTCCTGCCGGGCACCCTGCTGACCAACCAGATGGGCATCAGGGCCAGCGCCGAACTCGGCCCGGGAAAGGCCACGGTGGGCCTCGCGCTCAAGCCCGGTCAAATGCCCGCCGGCATTCAAGCGGGAGACCGCGTCCAGGTGGTTTACGTACCGAGCCGGACGAGTCAGACGCAAAGCCGCGTACTCGCGGAGAGCGCGCTCGTGTTCAGCGTGGGCGGGAAGAGCGGGACCGGCGGCAATTCCGGTCAGATCACCGTGATCGTCGATTCTTCCGCCTCGCCGCAAATAGTCGCCTTCGCCTCCAGCGGGGAGATCGCGGTGGCCGAGCTTCCTGGAGCGCGCTGACGTGGCGCTGATCGTACTGGCCGCCGACAAGGGCGCGCCCGGCGTGACCACCGCGGCCACCGCCCTCGCGGCGGTGTGGCCGCGACCCGTGCTGCTGGCCGAGTGCGACCCGGCAGGTGGCGACCTCGCCTACCGGCTGCCCGCCGCCGACGGCGGCGTGCTCAACCCCGGCAAGGGCATGCTCACGCTCGTCGCGACCGCGCGCAGGGGCCTCGAACCCGCCCAGATCCACCAGCACACGCAGAAGATCATCGGTGGGCTCGACGTCCTGGCCGGGCTGACGCACGGCGAGCAGGCGGCCGGGCTGACCTGGCTCTGGGGTCCGCTCGGCAGGACGCTGGCCGCCATCCCCGACGCCGACGTGATCGCCGACTGCGGCCGCCTCGGCTCGCACCCGCAGATCGCCGACCTCCTCGCCGAGGCCGAGCAGGTCGTCCTGCTGACGAGGGCGACCCTCGACCACGTCGCCCACCTGCGCGAACGCCTCCAGATCACCAAGGCCCACGGCGTCGTCGTGATCGCCGACGCGCGCAACTACCGCGCCTCGATCGAGGACGTACGCAGGATCGTCGGTCCCATCGTCCAGTTCGTCCACGGTCTCGCCCACGATCCCAAGGGCGCGGAGCTGCTGCGCGGCCAGTGGGGCGGCAGGCTCGACCGCTCCCTGCTCATCCGTACGGCCAGAGACCTCGCCTCAAGGCTGGTGAGCCACCGATGATCGACCATTCGCTGGTCAAGCGCTTCCGCCAGGAGGTCGGCGACCGGCTGGCCCACCAGCGCAGGATCGACCAGGCGAGCGGCATGCCGCCGATGTCGGGGGAGGACGAGCGCCAGTTCGCCAGAGCGCTGATCTCGCAGGTGCTGGAGGAGCACGCGCGCAGCGAGATCGGCCTCGGCCGCACCCCGCCCACGATCGAGGAGGAGGAGGCGCTGGCCGCGGGCATCCACGCCGCGCTGTTCGGCGTCGGCCGCCTCCAGCCGCTCCTGGACGACACCGAGGTCGAGAACATCGACATCAACGGCTGCGACAGGGTGTTCGTCAGCTACGCCGACGGCCAGGAGCTCATGCACGACCCGGTCGCCGAGTCCGACGACGAGCTGGTCGAGCTGATCCAGATCCTGGCGGCCTACTCGGGCCTGTCGAGCAGGCCGTTCGACACCGCCAACCCCCAGCTCGACCTGCGCCTGCCCGACGGCTCCCGGCTCAGCGCCGTCATGGACGTCACCGTACGCCCGGCCGTGTCGATCCGCCGCGCCCGCCTCGGCAAGGTCTTCCTGTCCGACTTGGCCGGCAACGGCACGATAAGCCCGGAAATTGGGAGGTTCTTGACGGCCGCCGTCGCCGCCCGCAAGAACATCATGATCGCCGGATCCACCAACGCCGGCAAGACCACCCTGCTCAGAGCCCTCGCCAACGAGATCCCGGCCAGCGAGCGCCTGATCACCGTCGAACGCGCCCTGGAGCTCGGCCTCGACCAGTTCCCCGAGCTCCACCCCAACGTCGTCGCCTTCGAGCAACGCCTGCCCAACTCCGAGGGCCAGGGCGAGATCTCCATGGCCGAGCTGGTCAGACGCTCGCTCAGGATGAACCCCAGCCGCGTCATCGTCGGCGAGGTGCTGGGCGACGAGATCGTCACCATGCTCAACGCGATGACCCAGGGCAACGACGGCTCGCTGTCCACGATCCACGCCAACTCCAGCATGGAGGTGTTCAACCGCATCTCCACCTACGCGCTGCAGGCGAGCGAACGCCTCCCGATCGACGCCACCCACATGCTCATCGCCGGCGCGATCGACTTCGTCGTCTTCATCGAGAAGCGCAACGACTACCACCTCGGCGGCACCCTGCGCCGCTACGTCTCCAGCATCCGCGAGGTCAACGGCTGCGACGGCCGCGTCCTGTCGAGCGAGGTGTTCATCCCGGGCCCCGACGGCGCGGCGGTGCCGCACGCGCCGGTCTCGTGCCTGGAGGAGCTCATGGCCCACGGCTACACGCCCGGGGGCTGGTGAGGATGGCCTTCGACCTCGACCCGTTCGCGATGCTGGCCGGAGCGGTCGGCGGCGGCGGCCTGTTCCTGTTCTTCCTCGCCCTGTACGGCCTGCGCCGCCGCCCGACCCAGCCCAGACGCCCGCTGATCAAGATGCTCACCACCCGCACCGCCGTCGCGGCCGTGGCCGGCGGCCTGGTCCTGGTGATCACCGGCTGGCCGGTCCTGGCGGTGGGCGCGGTGCTGCTCGTGTTCGCCTGGCGCGGACTGTCCGGCGGCGCCGCCGAGGAACGCGCCGCCATGCGCAGGCTCGAAGGGCTGGCCGCCTGGACCGAGTCGCTGCGTGACACCATCGCCGGCGCGGCCGGGCTGGAACAGGCGATCCCGTCGTCCATCAGGGCCGCCGTGCCCTCGCTCAGGCCCCACCTGCGGGCCATGGTCGACCGCCTGCACACCAGGATGGCGCTGCCCGAGGCGCTGGGCCGGTTCGCCGACGAGCTCGACGACCCCTCGGCCGACCTGGTGATCGCCGCGCTCATCCTCAACTCCCGGCTGCGCGGCCCCGGCCTGCGCGACGTGCTCGGCGCGCTCGCCGTATCGGCGCGCGAGGAGCTCGACATGCGCCGTCGCGTCGAGGCCGAACGCCGCTCGACCAGGCGCAGCGTGCAGATCGTGGTGATCACGGCGCTGGTGTTCGCCGGGCTGCTCATCGTGTTCAACCCCGGCTACGTCGAGGAGTACGGCACCACTCTCGGCCAGGCCGTGCTCGTGGTCGTCGGCGGGCTGTTCGGCGCCGGCTTCGCCTGGATGCGGCGGCTGGCCAGGTTCGACAAGCCCACGCGGCTGCTGATGGGAGGAGGCGGCGATGGTTGAGGGCGCGCTGGCCGGAGCGGTGCTCGGCCTCGGGCTGTTCGTACTGGTACGTGCGCTCTTCCCGGCCCGTCCCGGCCTGGTGGCGCGGCTGCTGGCGCTCGACGCCGTACGCGAGGACGCGGGCGGGCCGCGGATCCAGCTCGTCCTGCCCGACGAGGAGGTCAGCGCCTTCCGCAAGGGGCTCGGCGCCCGCCTGGCCCGCCTGTACGGCGCCCGCGGCTGGGAGGCCCGCTCGGTCAAGGCCGACCTGGCCCTGCTCGGACGGTCGTTCGAGGCGTTCCTGGCCACCAAGGTGCTGCTCGCCGCGAGCGGCCTGCTGGCCTTCCCGATCCTGCTCGGCTGGCTGGCGCTCATGGGCTGGGGCGTCTCGTTCGCCGTGCCGTTCTGGTCGGCGGTGCTCGTGGCGCTGCTCTTCTTCTTCCTGCCCGACCTGCAGATCCGCAAGGAGGCCGCGGCCATGCGACGCGACTTCCGCCACGTCGTCGGCGCGTTCCTCGACCTCGTCTCCATGAACCTGGCGGGCGGGCGCGGCGTGCCCGAGGCGCTGATGATGGCCGTCTCGGTCAGCGGCGAGCAGCCCAACTGGGCGATGGGCCGCATCCGCGACGCGCTGGGCGGCGCCAGGATCGTCGGCATCACCCCGTGGCAGGCGCTCGGCCAGCTCGGCGAGGAGATCAACGTCGACGAGCTGCGCGACCTGTCGGCCGCGCTCGGCCTGGTGGCCGACGACGGCGCCAAAGTACGCAGCTCGCTGACCGCGCGGGCCGCCACGTTGCGCCGGCGCGAGCTGGCCGAGATCGAGGGCCGGGCGGGCGAACGTTCGCAGTCGATGCTCGTGGCCCAGCTCCTCCTGTGCGCCGGTTTCGTGATTTTTCTCAGTTTTCCCGCCGCAATGAAGATGTTGGGGGCCTGATGCACCATCCCTGGATCGTCTATCTCATCGCCTGCCTGAACGTGCGCGTCCACCGCGCGCGCACCGCGCCCAGCAGGGGCGCGTCCGCCGTCGAATGGGTGATCATCACGGCCATCATCGCGGGCGTCGCGCTCGGCCTGGCCACGCTGATCAAGACCCTGGTCGAGCAGAAGTCGAGCGAGATCCAAGGCACCTTCGGCGGCGGTGGCGGCGGCGGTGACGGCAACCCGTGAGCGGGGCGCGACCGTGGTCGAGCTGGCGCTGCTGATGCCGGTCATCCTCGCGGTCGTGCTCCTCATCGTGCAGGTCGCGCTCTGGTTCCACGGCCGCGAGGTCGCCGAGGCCGCCGCCAGGGAAGGCGCGCGCGTGGCCAGGGCGGCGCCGTTCGACTCCGGCGACTGGCAGGGCTCGGCCACGGCGAAGGCCACGGAGATCGTCAAGGCCATCGGCCCGCGCCTGCTGGAGAACGCGACGGCCACGACCGCCGAACAGGACCCCGACCAGCGCTTCGTCACCGTGACGGGCAGCGCGGTGCAGGTCGTGCCGCTGCTGCCGCCGCTCACCTTCACGATCACCGCGACGGCGGGCGGGCCGGTCGAGTGCTTCCGTCCCGACAACGGCGGTGATGACTGCCGATGAGGTCGGCCGAGCGCGGCTCGATGGCCGTGGAGACGGTGATGCTCGCCCCCGTCTTCCTGCTGTTCCTCATGTTCCTGGTCGGGGCGGGGGTGCTGGTCGAGACGCAGGGGCGGGTCAACGGGGCGGCCAGGGACGCCGCGCGGGCCGCGTCCGTGCAGCGGGGTTTCGGCGACGCGGGGACGGCGGCGGAGAGCGTCGCCAAGAGCAGCCTCGACGGCAAGTGCGCCACCACCGCCGTGGACCTGGGCGGCTCCACGTGGGAGGCGGGCGGTCAGGTCGAGGCCGTGGTCACCTGCGAGCTCGACCTCGGGTTCCTCGGGTTCGGCGGCACGAAGCAGATGAAGGGCACCGCCGTGGTGCCGCTGGAGCAGTTCGTCAGGAGGGAGCCGTGAAGGCGGGGGAACGGGGGTCCATGTCGGTGTTCACCGTGCTCTTCTCCGTGGTCGTGTTCCTGCTGGCCGGGCTGCTCGTCGACGGCGGCGCGGCGATCAACGCCCGGCTGCGCGCCGCCGACGTCGCGGAACAGGCGGCGCGGGCCGGCGCCGACAAGATCGACCTCGATCAGCTGCACGCCAATGGCGGTCTCCGCCTGCTGGACGAGGGCCAGGTCTGCGCCAGGGCCGACGAGATCGTCGCCGCGCAGGGCGGCGACGGCGTCGTACGCGGCGAGTGCGCCGTCGAGCAGGAACAGGTGCGGGTCACGGTCTCGGTGCGCTGGGAGGCGTTCTTCCTCGGAGCGCTCGGTTTCCCCGGTTCGGAGATGAACGGCGAGGCCACGGCCGCCCCTGAAGCCAGGTAGACCGAATCCCGCCACTCAGTGGCCGGGGCACGCACGAAGGCAGGACCCTGAACGGGAGAAGGGAGCGGCGATGCCGACGCGAGAGCCGACGCGTCCCCAGGGACGGCACCAGCCCAGGCGTCCGCCTGCGCGCATCCCGGCCAGGCGGAGCTTCGGCGACGTGCTCGCCGGGCTCGCGGCGCTGGTGGCGCTGGTGGCGCTCATGGGCGGGGTGCCGTACGCGCTGCTCACGTTCGCCGGGCCGCCGGTCACGTCCGACATGCTCGACCTCGGCTTCTTCACCACGGAGGTCGGACCGAGCACGATCCAGGCCGTTCTGGTGCTGCTGGTCTGGCTGGCCTGGTTCCAGCTCTTCGTGTGCGTGCTCGTCGAGGTGTACGCCGGGGTCCGCAGGGTCGGCATGCCCGCCCGCGTACCCCTGTCCGGCGGCACGCAGGCCCTCGCCAACAAGCTCGTCGGCGCGGTGTTGCTGCTGTTCACGGCCGGGGCGATGATCGCGCCGATCGCCCGCATGGCCGCGCCGCCCGCCGCGACGCCGGTGACCGCGGTCGCCTACTCCGCGCCGATCGTCGAGCAGACGCTGGAGACCCACAAGACCAAGAAGGTGTACGTGGTGCAGCCGCCGCACGGCCGCCACCACGAGAGCCTGTGGGAGATCGCGGAGAAGTGCCTGGGCGACGGCCGACGATATCCCGAAATTTACCGACTCAACCAGGCCAAGGAGCAGCCGGACGGCACCCGCCTGCGCATGGCCGACCTGATCAGGCCCGGCTGGGTGCTCGACATGCCGGACGACGCCAGGAACGTGCACATCGTCCCGGCGGGCCAGCCCCGCCAGCAGACGCTGCGCGAACACCCCGGCGTCGCCCACACCCGCGCCCACGCCGACGCCAAGCACCACACCCCCAAGAAGGCCACCGAGCGGCACGAGGCCAGGCACGGCAAACCCGCCGACGTCAGGCAGGACCAGCCCGAGATCACCATCCGCGAGGCCCAGAGCCTCGACCTGATCGACTACCTGGCCGGGGCGTCGCTGGCCGCCGCCGGACTGCTCGCCGTGCTGGCCAGGCGGCGGCGGGAGCAGCTGTGGCGCAGGGTGTTCGGGCGCAGGATCGTCCGGCCGCGCGACGACGCCGCCCAGGCCGAGGTGGCGCTCAGGCTCGGCGGCGACGCGCCGGGCGCACGCGTGCTCGACCTCGGGCTGCGGCACCTCGGCGCCGGGCTCGCCGCCCAGCGCCGCACCCCGCCCGTCGTCTACGGCGCCCACCTGTCCCCGCGCACACTCGACCTGTGGATCCACCCGCCCGACGACGACCCGCCCGCGCCGTGGACCGCCGAGGACGGCGGCCAGGTGTGGCGGCTGCCCACCCACGAGGGCCGGATGCTGGAGCACCAGGCGGGCGGGGCGCCGTACCCGGGGCTGGTCTCCATCGGCACGGACGCGGGCGGGCGGGTGCTGATCGACCTGGAGGCCGCGCAGGGCCTGATCAACGTACGCGGCCCGCAGACCACCGCCGCGCTGGCCGCGCTCGCCGTCGAGCTGGCCACCAACCGCTGGTCCGACCGCATGCGCGTCACCCTCGTCGGGTTCGGCGACGAGCTGACCGCCATCGCGCCCGACCGCATCAGGGCCGTGGGCAGCCTGGCCGAGGTGCTGCCCGAGCTGGAGGCGACCGCCGCGCCGCGCAGGGAGGTGCTGACCGGCCGCGTCACCGGCAGCCCGCGCGACGCCCACTACCTGCTCTCGGCCGTCGCGCCCACGCACGAGGAGGCCCGCCGCCTGGCCCTGCTGGCCCGCAGGGACACCGCCGGGTACGTGCTCGCGGGCGAGGTCCCGCACGCCACCTGGACCCTGGAGATCTCCGACGACGGCCGCGCCAGGATCGCCGAGCTGGGCTTCGAGGTGGAGGCCCAGCTGCTGCCCCGCCGTCACTACAAGGCCCTGGTGGACCTCTTCCGTACGGCCGGGCGGCTCGACGGCGAGACCTACTCCGAGGCCGAGCCGCTGGAGGCGTCGCGTCCGCCCGCGGTCGAGATCAGGCTGCTCGGCCCCATCGAGGTCGTCGGGCTCGAACCGCTCGAAGAGGGACGCATGGCCCTGGCCACCGAGCTGCTGGTCTACCTGGCCACGCATCCGGGCGGCGTGCATCCCGCGGTGCTCGGGGGCGTGTTGTGGCCGCGCGGCGTGCAGACCATGGTCAGGGACGCCACGATCGCCAGGGTCGCCGACTGGCTGGGCCCCGAGCACCTGCGCGTCGACGAGGCGGGCAGGGTCGGGCTAGGCCCGGACGTGCGTACGGACTGGATGCTCTTCCGCGAGCTCGTCCGCCGCTCGCACCACGACCCTTCGGCCCGTACGGTCCTGCTGGAGAAGGCGCTCGGCCTGGTACGCGGCCCGCTGCTGGCCACCCGCCCGGCCGGCCGCTACACCTGGCTCGCGGCCGACGACCTGGAGTACGACGTGGCGGCCGGCGTCGCCGACGCGGCGCACCAGCTGTGCGAGCTCCGGCTGGCCCAGGGCGAGCCTGACGCGGCGGTGGCGGCCGTACGCGCGGCGTTGCTGCTCACGCCAGATGACGAGGGGCTCTGGCGCGACCTGCTGCGGGCCACCCACGCCACCGGGGACGTCGTCCGCATGCGCGCCGTGGTCGACGGCCTGACGCGCAGGGCGGCCTCGCACCCGTACGGGAGCGGGATGGCGCCGGAGACCGAGGCGTTGATCGAGGAATTGCTGCCCTCGTGGCGCATCCATGTGGTGAGGGAGTCGTCGGCATGAGACGTACGACAGCGATCCTGGTCGTCCTGCTCGTGGCGGGGTGCGGGCAGGCCCAGCGGCCGTACACGCCGCAGGAGGCCGAGCCGTCGGCGCCGGTGACGGCCGCCGCCTCGGCCGAGCCGTCGGCGCCCGGCGTCGAGAAGGTGCAGATCGGCGGCGGGAAGCTGCGGGTGGACATCGACTGGCCCGCCGCCCGCGACCCGCTCATGAACGTCATCACCGGCTGGTACGTCGCCAGCCGCAAGGTGATGGTCTCGGGAAACGATCGATACCTCCAGGGTGTGGATCTCGAACTCAGCGCGGCCCGCCAGGCGTACGACGGAGTACGCCGGTACACCGAGGAGGACAGGAGGGTGAAGGGCGTCGCCCGGCTGTACGACCTGCGTGTCACGAAGGAGGGCAAGGGCGCGCAGATCGACGCCTGCGTGGACGAGTCGAAGATGCGCGTGGTCACGCGCGCCGGCGAGCCGGTCTCGCCGCAGCCCACCACCCGCGGCCCCTTCCTCCAGAGGGTTCTCGCGCACCGCGGCGACGACGGCGTCTGGCGGATCCGGGAACTGCTCTACGACTTGGAAGGATGCGCGCGATGAACCGCGTGATCTCGCTGGCCACCGCGGCCCTGATGCTGCTGGGGAACCTCGACGACCCGGGCGGCAGCCCCATCGAGCACGGCAGGACGAGGGGCGTCGAGCTGCGCAACTCGAAGATCGTCATTTCCGGCAACGGCGCCAAGGGCGGCAGCGGTGACGGCTACGTACTCAAACGCCCCTGCTGGTACGAGCCGGGCATGAGCGCCGCCGACATGCTGAAGTCGCAGGAGAGCCTGCGCGACTACTGGTTCCGGTTCACCAAGAACCCGACCGAGGAGAAGTTCCAGAAGTTCTTGAAGCAGTTCAAGGACAAGGTCAAGGAGGAGGGGCGCTGGTGGGGCCCGGCGTACGACGCCTCCGACCCGAAGGGCGAGGCGTGTTTCGCGGGGCTCGACCCGTTCGTGTTCGTGCCGCCCGGCACCACGCCGCCGGCCGGGATCACCATCGAGGAGCTGGCCGAGATCGCCAGGGCCGCCCTGACCGTGCCCGAGCCCACGGTCAAGCTGAGCCCCGACGCCAAGAGCTTCGTCAACCTGCCCACCTGGGTGTGGCTGGAGGGCGTGGGGGAGACGCGGAGATCGGTGACGGCGGAGATCCCCGGCGTCATGAGCGTGACCGTGGTGGCCACGCTGGAGAGCATCAAGATCGACCCGGGCACCACCAAGGACCGGGCCGAGGTGCACCAGGAAGGCTGCGGGACCTCCGGGAAGCAGTACGCGAAGGGCGCGGCGTTCACCTGCGGGGTGCGTTACCTGCGGGCCTCGATCGACCAGCCGCGCGAGACGTACACGCTGACGGTCACGACGTCGTGGCCGGTACGGGCGGAGGGCGGCGTGGTGCCG
Source organism: Nonomuraea sp. (assembly GCA_013362835.1). Next base: position 15,590 of record JABFVJ010000039.1, read on the forward strand.
TTCCAGTTCGCGCCCGTCGAGGTCGGCGCCACCCGCGACGTGCCGGTCGGTGAGATCCAGAGCAACGTGAAGCCCTAGGCGATCACGGCGGCGAGGGGGGCCAGCTCGGGCTGCCCGGCCGCCTCGGCCAGCACCTCCTTGAGCACCGCGTCGTGCGTCGGGCCCGCCTGCGCGAGCAGGTCGCGGCCGTCCGGCGTGACCTCGGAGTAGATGCCGCGCCGGTCGTCCTCGCACAGGTAGCGCCTGAGCAGGCCGCGCTTCTCCAGCCGCGTGACCAGCCGCGTCGTGGCGCTCTGGCTCAGGACCACCGCGCGGGCGAGCTGCTGCATGCGCATGTGCCACCCGTCCTGGCGGCCGAGCACGTCGAGCACGGTGTACTCGCTCACGCTCAGCCCGTGCTCCTTCTGCAGCGCCTTCTCCAGCCTGTCCTCGATCTTGGCGTGCAGCGCGGCGAGGGTGCGCCAGCCCTGGGCACGCGCCTCCACGGCGTCGTCGGCTAGGGGCATGTGACAACCTCCACGGCATCCTTGTATGGTCACTTAGTCGGCGTGTGCAAATAATGTCCACGCTCACTAACGTCGTCTGAGGAGATTCTATGCCTCTCGCCCTGTTGGCCCTGGCGATCAGCGCCTTCGGCATCGGGACCACGGAGTTCATCATCAACGGGCTGCTGCCCGAGCTGGCCGCGGACTTCGACGTGACGATCCCCGCCGCGGGACTCCTCGTGTCCGGGTACGCCCTCGGCGTCGCCGTCGGCGGGCCGCCGCTGACCATGCTCGGCGGGCGCCTGTCGCGCAAGACCATGTTGTTGTCGTTGATGGTCCTGTTCATCGCGGGGAACCTGCTGTCCGCGCTGGCGCCCTCGTACGGCGTGCTCATGGTGGGCCGGTTCCTGGCCGCCTTCGCGCACGGCGCGTACTTCGGGGTGGGGTCCGTGGTGGCCGCCGACCTGGTGGAGCCGCGGAAGCGGGCCAGCGCCATCGCGATGATGTTCACCGGACTGACCCTGGCCAACGTGCTCGGGGTGCCGCTCGGGACGTGGATCGGGCAGGCGTTCGGCTGGCGGGCCACGTTCTGGGTGGTCGTCGGGATCGGGGTCGTCGGGCTGGCCGGGGTGCTCGCCCTCGTGCCGCGTCAGCCCCGCCCGGCCGGGGGCGGCGTGCTGCGCGAGCTGGCCGCCTTCCGTTCGGCGGGCGTCTGGCTGGCCCTCGCCATGACCGTCTTCGGCTTCGCGCCGGTCTTCGCCGTCATCACGTTCATCTCGCCGATCATGACCGGGGTCGGCGGGTTCTCGCCGGGGGCCGTACCGGTGGTGATGGCCCTGTTCGGGGCGGGCATGGTGGTCGGCAACCTGATCGGCGGCAGGCTCGCCGACCGCGCGGTCATGCCCGCCATCTACGGCTCGGTGGCGCTGCTCACGCTGCTGGCCGTGGTCGTGGCCCTGGTCGCGGGCGACCGGATCGCCTTCGTCGTCGCCATCACCCTGTTCGGCGTGGCCGCCTTCGCCACGGTCTCGCCGCTGCAGACCCGCGTCCTGGACGCCGCCGCCGGCGCCCCGACCCTGGCCTCGGCCGCCAACATCGGCGGCTTCAACCTGGGCAACGCCATCGGCTCCTTCGCCGCGGGCCTCACGATCGACGCCGGTCTGGGCTACACGGCCCCCGCCTGGACCGCCGCCCTCCTGGGCCTGATCGGCCTGGCGGTGGCCGGAGCGGCCGGCCTCCAGGCCCGCCGCCTGGCCCCCGCCACCTGAGCCGATCAGCCGAAGATGCGGGCCTCTCCGCTCTCGTGGGCGAGAAGCCACTCCTTGACCGGTACGCCGTAGTAGTACCCGCCGTACCCGCCGCCGCTCGGGAGCACCCGGTGGCAGGGGACGAAGGGGGCGATGAGGTTCTGGGCGCAGGCGGAGCCGGCGGCGCGGGCGGCCGTACGAGGCAGCCCGGCACGCTCGGCGAGCTCGGCGTACGACACCGTCGTCCCCGGCTTGACCTCGCGCAACACCTGGTGCAGGCGCTTACGGGTGGCGGTGCCCGGCTGCGAGACCGGGACGGCGTCCAGGGCCTCCAGATCGCCCGACAGGTACGCCCGGACGGCCTCGGCGGGGGCGCCCAGGTCGTCCACCACCTCCAGGCCCTCCGACTGCAGGGCGGGGGTGAGGCGGACGAACATGTCCGTGGGGTCGGCGGTGAAGCCGGCCGCGACGAGGACGCCCTCGCGGGTGAGCAGCGACAGCGAGCCGATCGGCGTCGGCAGGATCTGGGCGGTGATCATGAGGAGCTCCAGAGGTGCAGGGCGGCGTAGGCCCGCCAGGGCCGCCACCGTTCGAGATGGTCGTGAGGGATGCCCAGGGCGGCCATGCGCTTGTTCAGCACGAGGTCGCCCGCGGGCCAGGCGTCGGGGTCGCGCAGGGCGCGCAGCGCGATGTAGCCGGCGGTCCACGGGCCGATGCCGGGGACCTTCAGCAGCGCGGACACGGCCTCGGCCGGGTCCTGGCCGCCGTCGAGGTCGATCTCGCCGTCGGCGACCCGGCCCGCGAGGTCCTTGAGCGTGTCGATCCTGCGACCGGTCAGGCCGAGGCCCGTCAGGTCGGCGTCCCGCAGCTCGGCGGCCGTGGGGAAGAGGGGCGAGCCGGCCCTGGCGACGATCCGGCCGAGCAGCGTACGCGCCCCCGCGACCGAGATCTGCTGACCGACCACCGCGCGTACGGCCAGCTCGAACCCGTCGAACGTGCCCGGCACCCGCAACCCGGGCCGCGCCGCGACGAGCGGGGCCAGCGAGGTCTGGCCGAGGACCTCCGCGATGGCGTCGGGATCGGCGTCCAGGTCGAGCAGGCGGCGGCAGCGGGCGACGAGGCGGGCGAGCTGCCGGGTGTCCGCCACGGCCACGTCCAGGGCGATGTGGTCGCGCCGGGGCGTGAGCGTGATCGTCCCGCCGGGCACGGCCCTGGAGTACGACGTCAGGTCCGCGACCTCCAGCCCCGGGATGGCCCGCGAGGCCAGGAACCCGAAGACGCCGTCGGCGTCGTACGGGTCGCGCCGGTGCAGGCGGAGCGTGAGCGTGGCGGGCCCGGTGACGTCCGCCTCGGGCGGCGCGGCCCGTCCGCCGGCCGTGGCGCGCAGCTCGCTCGGCGTGAACCCGTACGTCTCCCGCATCGTCGCGTTGAACTGCCTGACGCTGCCGAAACCGGCCGCGAACGCCACCTCCGTGACCGGCAGGCCCGTCTCCGTCAGGAGCTGTTTGGCCAGCAGGAGCCGTTTCGTCCGCGCCACGGCCAGCGGCCCGACGCCCAGCTCGGCCACGAACAGCCGGTGCAGGTGGCGCTCGGTGATGTGCAGCCGCCGGGCGAGCCCGGCCACGCCCTGCTCGTCGGCGGCGCCGTCGTCGATCAGCCGCAGCGCCCGGCCGACGAGGTCGCCGCGCAGGTCCCAGCCGGGGTCACCGGGGGACAGTTCCGGACGGCAGCGCTTGCACGGGCGGAAACCGGCCGCTTCGGCCGAGGCCGCGTGCCGGTAGAAGCGCACGTTGCGGGATGAAGGCGTGCGGGCCGGGCAGATCGGGCGGCAGTAGATGCGTGTCGTCGTCACCGCGGTGTAGAAGCGCCCGTCGAACCGGGAGTCCCTGGCGGAGACCGCCCGGTAACAGGAGTCGAAGTCGAGCTCTGGTGGTGACATGACGACGAGACTATGCGCTGCTCGCGACCGCTGACTGGCGGAAATCGGACCCCATCGTGAATGTGCAGGTCAGCAGGTCAGGGCGGTCGAGTGGCGGCAATCGGACGTGGCGGGAAGGGTCGCGGGAACACCGGGGCGCACTCCGCTCGGAGGAGCCCCGAGATCCCGACGGACCTATTTGGAGGAGACCCCCACCCCCAGGTCGAACTCGCGGTAGACGCGCGCCCAGAACCCGTCGCGCAGCCACACCCGGGCCTCCGGGTAGGGCCGCAGCGAGTGCCCGAGCTCCTTCTCCGCCTCGATCAGCAGCTCGGTGTCGATCACCGTCGGCAGGATCGGGCCGGGAAGCAGGTCGCGGATGTTGTCGCGGCCGCGAGTGAGTATCCACTTCTGGGCGACGTGCTCGCCGACGTCCTCCACGCGCGGGCGGCTCGGCCCGAGCTTGGCGACCTGGCCCGGCTTGATGTGCGGCTTGACGGGCGCGCGCCCGGCGAACACCTGGGCCGGCGAGGGAGCGGCGGCGGGCGGTGTGACCGGGACGGGCTGGGGAGCGCGGCTGAAAAAGGGCCTCAGGAAATCAGCGGAGATCACTTCCACGGTGTCGGACTCCCAGACCAGGCGCTCGGCCTGGTTGGTGCCGTAAGGGGGCTCGACGCCCCACAGATGGATGCGCACGCCGTAGGCCTGCGCCGCCTCGACCGCCGGGACCATGTCCTCGTCGCCCGCCAACAGGATCGTGTCGGTGACCGCGTGATGCCTGGCCAGAGCCTCCAGATCGCTCCTGATCTGCGCGTCGACGCCCTTCTGCTGGCCGCGGGCGTTGAGGTTGCCGAGGCGCACCTTGACCCAGGGGAGCTGGGCGATGACCCGCTGGTCGACGGTCGGCACACGGTCACGGGCTGCGTCATACCAATAGATCCGCAGAAGTTCGCCGGAAATACGTTCCTCTGCATGTTTCTGTAGACTCTGGATGAGCTCATCGGCGGCCACCCGATATTCCTTGCGTTCCTTCGCGCCGAGCAGCACCTCACCTGCCGCCGCGTACAGATAACCGACATCCACTAGGACGGCGTACTTGGCTGCCACAGGATGCGGCATGAGGTCTGGGATGGCCATGTCGTCCTCCAGGCCGCGGTGTTAGTTGATCGGCCGACTATATACGCCTACTTTCTCTAGATAGTCCCAACTCCCGGGGAACTTGACACCCGATTCTCGGGATCTATCTAGGGTAGTGCGCTCACCCGCCAAGCCGACTTCCCCGGCACGCCAGGGTTACGCATACCTCTAGCCGGGTTTCGCCACGTTTGGCTACGGGGTCTCTCCGGTTCGGCATGCGCCCTTCGCCGCGCGGCGAGTACGGCCACCACGGCCGCGATCTCCTCCGGCGTGGCGTCGCCGCGCACAATGCGCAGGTGGTCGCTCATAGCGGAATGTTCCCATGCTTCTTCGGCGGGAGCGAGGCCCTCTTGTTACGCAGGGCCCGCAGGGCTCTGACGACTTGTGCCCGGGTTTCGGATGGCCGAATCACGGAGTCCACATAGCCGCGTTCGGCCGCGATGTACGGATTGGCCAGTGTGTCCTCGTACTCGGTGACGAGCCTGGCGCGCTCGGCGTCGGGGTCGTCGGACGCGGCCAGTTCGCGCCGGTAGAGGATGTTGACCGCGCCCTGGGCGCCCATGACCGCGATCTGGGCCGTGGGCCAGGCCAGGTTGACGTCCGCGCCGAGGTGCTTGGAGCCCATGACGTCGTACGCGCCGCCGTACGCCTTGCGGGTGATGACCGTGACCAGCGGGACCGTGGCCTCGGCGTAGGCGTACAGGAGCTTGGCGCCGCGGCGGATGATTCCGTTCCATTCCTGATCGGTGCCGGGGAGGAAACCCGGTACATCAACAAATGTCAGGATCGGAATATTAAAAGCATCACATGTTCGAATAAATCTGGCGGCCTTCTCGGAGGCGTCGATATCCAGGCATCCGGCGAAATGCATCGGCTGGTTGGCCACGACGCCCACCGGCCGGCCGTCCACGCGGCCGTAGCCGACCACGATGTTGGGCGCGAACAACGCGTGGACCTCCAGGAACTCCCCGTCGTCCAACACGTGTTCGATCACCCGGCGCATGTCGTACGGCTGGTTGGGCGAGTCGGGGATCACCTCGTCCAGCTCGGGGTCGGGCTCCAGGTCGTCGGCGGCGGCGAACGCCGGGGCCTCGTCGAGGTTGTTGGAGGGCAGGTAGGACAGGAGCGCCTTGACGTAGTCGAGCGCGTCCTCCTCGTCGGCGGCCTGGTAGTGGGCCACGCCCGACTTGGTGTTGTGCGCGTGGGCCCCGCCGAGCTCCTCGAACGTGACTTCCTCGCCGGTCACCGTCTTGATCACGTCCGGGCCGGTGATGAACATGTGGGACGTCTGGTCCACCATGATGACGAAGTCGGTCAGGGCGGGCGAGTAGACGTGGCCGCCGGCCGCGGCGCCCATGATGAGCGAGATCTGCGGGATCACGCCCGAGGCGTGCACGTTCCGCTTGAAGATCTCCGCGTAGAGGCCGAGCGCGACCACGCCCTCCTGGATGCGGGCGCCGCCGCCCTCGTTGATGCCGATGATCGGGCAGCCGGTCTTGAGCGCCAGGTCGAGGACCTTGACGATCTTCTCGCCGTACACCTCGCCGAGCGAGCCGCCGAACACGGTCACGTCCTGGGAGAACACGCACACCTGCCGGCCGTCGATCGTGCCGTGGCCGGTGATGACCCCGTCCCCGTACGGCCGCCGCTTCTCCAGCCCGAACATCGTGGACCGGTGCCGCGCGAACTCGTCGAACTCCACGAACGAGCCCTCGTCGAGCAGCGCGAGCACCCGTTCGCGGGCGGTCATCTTGCCCTTGGCGTGCTGCTTGTCCACCGCCGCCGCAGAACCGGCGTGCACGGCCTCGTCGAGCCGTCGCTCCAGATCGGCGATCTTCCCCGCGGTTGTGTGGATGTCCGGCATCTCCGGCAAAGGATCAGCGGCTGTGCTCATCGGTCGCTCACCGCTCCTCATTCGCTCCGCGGCCACGCTTCGCGCGTCCATTCCGCTCACTACGTCGGGTTCGCTCCGCACTCATGCGCGTTAGGCTAACCCGTCCTCCTAGAGTGGATCCATGACGGATGCGGTTCGTACCCAGGGCCTCCACAAGCGGTACGGCGCTCAGATCGCGGTCGCCGGCGTCGACCTCGTGGTCCCCGCGGGCAGCTTCGCGGGTCTGGTCGGCCCCAACGGGGCCGGCAAGACCACCACACTGAGCATGATCACGGGGCTGCTGCGCCCCGACGGCGGCCAGGCCACGATCGACGGGCTCGACGTCTGGCGCGACCCCGTCGCCGTCAAGGCGCGCATCGGCGTGCTGCCCGAGGGGCTGCGGCTGTTCGAGCGGCTGTCGGGCCGCGAGCTGCTGCTCTACAACGGCAGGCTGCGCGGCATCCCCAAGGCCGAGGTCGAGCGGCGGGCGGGCGAGCTGCTCGACGTGATGGACCTGACCGAGGCCGCCGACAAGCTCGTCGTCGACTACTCCACCGGCATGCGCAAGAAGATCGGGCTGGCCGCGGCGCTGCTGCACAACCCGTCGGTGCTCTTCCTCGACGAGCCGTTCGAAGGCGTCGACCCGGTCAGCTCCAGCACCCTCACCGACGTGCTGCAGCGCTTCACCGCCTCCGGCTCGACCGTCATCTTCTCCAGCCACGTCATGGACCTCGTCGAGCGGCTGTGCGACTGGGTGTCGGTGATGAGCGGCGGCCACATCGTCGCCCAGGGGCCGCTGGAGCAGGTGCGCGGCGGCCACAGCCTCAACGAGGCGTTCCTCACGCTGGTGGGCGGCCCGCGCGCCAACGGCGAGTCGGGCCTGAGCTGGCTCGGCGCGAGACCGGGAGAGCACCTCGCCACGCCGGCGACCCCGCCCGGGGACACCCGATGACCTCCCCCGACCCCTCCGCGAGCGTCACCGGGTCGCCGCTGGACACGGCGGTGCTGTTCGCGCGGCTCAAGCTGCGCCTGCTGGTCGGCAACCTGCGCGGCGACGTGCAGCGCAAGCTCGGCTTCGTCTTCACGCTGCTCGCCGCGACCGGCCTGGCCGGCCTCGGGTTCCTGCTGATGAGCCTGCTCAGGCTGGCCCCCGACGACGTCGCCGCCGAGCTGGTGATCGTCGCGTTCACGCTCTTCCTGCTGAGCTGGATGATCGTGCCGCTGCTCGCGTTCGGCCTCGACGACACGCTCGACCCCGCGCGCCTGTCGCTGTTCCCGCTGCGTACGCGCGAGCTGGCCATCGGCATGTTCACCGCGTCCGCGACCGGCGCGTGGCCGCTGGCGATGCTGATCGTCACGGCCGGGGCGCTGGTCGGGCTGCCCACGACCCTCGGCGGCGTGCTGCTCGGCGTGCCCGCGGTGCTGCTGCAGTTCGCGCTCTGCGTGGTGACGTCGAGGCTGATCACGACCTCGTTGTCCGGCGCCCTGCGCTCCCGGCGCGGGCGTGACGTGCTGGCCGTGGCCGCCCTGTTCGTGGTGCTGCTCGCGCAGCTGCCCAACCTGCTGATGAACGGCGGCGTCGGCGACCCCGGCGCGCTGCTGCACCAGATGGCGGGCGTGCTGCGCTGGACGCCGCCCGGCATGGCCGCGCACGCCATGGCCGACGGCGGCCTGGCGGGCCTGGCCGAGCTGGTCGTGCTCGCCGTCCTCGTCGTCGTGCTCGCCTGGTTGTGGGTCAAGGCGCTGGGCCGCGCCCTGGTGTCGCCCGACTCCTCGACGCAGGCGGCCTCGGTGCGCAGGGAGAGCGGCCTCGTCGACCGGTTCCTGCCCGACGGGCCGCTCGCCGCCGTGGTGACGAAGGAGCTGAAGTACATCAGGCGCGAGCCCAGGTTCCGCGTGGGCTGGTTCTCCTCGGTCGTGGTGACCGTCATCCTGGCGTTCTCGCTGAACAACAGCACCCAGGGGCAGGCGGGTCCCATGCTGCCGGTCCTGCTCACCGGGATGGGCGCGCTCATGATCGCCCTGCAGTCGGGCAACGCGTTCGGCATCGACGGCCGCTCGTTGTGGATGAACGCCGTGGTCTTCGGCTCCGAGGAGGACCTGCGCCGCGACCTGGCCGGGCGGCACATCGCCAACAGCCTGATCGCCGCGCCGCTGCTGCTGCTCATCGCCGTCGCCGCCGCGCTGCTCATGGGCGCTCCGCAGGCCGTCGTGCCCGCGTTCCTGACCGGGCTCGGCGCGCTCGGCATCGGGCTCGGGGTCGGGTCGGTGACCAGCGTGACGATCCCGTACACGATGCCCGAGCGGATGAACGCCTTCAGCGGCGCCGCGCCCGGCCAGGGCGGTCAGGCGTTCGCCTCGTCCATCGGCGCGATGCTCGGCATCGTGCTGATGTCGCTGCCGATCCTGCTGCCGATGGTGTTCGGGCTCGTCTGGGTGTCGGTGCTCGCGCCCTTCTACGGCCTGCTGATCGAGGTGCTCGGCAGACGCCTGGCCGGCAAGATCGGCTTCCCGAGACTGCCCGAGTTGGTCGCGGCCGTGTCGAAGGCCAGTTGAGAGTGGTCTAGTCCAATGGGCGAGACCGGTCTGCGGCGGCCGATATCGAGTCGATACCCTTCGAAGCATGATTGACCAGGGGCTCGAGCGTCGTAGTGCCGCCGTGACCGAGATGCCTGACGAGCTGCGCCACGACGTGCGCATGCTCGGCAAGCTGCTCGGCGATGTGATCGCCGAGCAGGGTGGCGAAGACCTGCTGGCCGACGTCGAACGGTTGCGCAAAGCCGTCATCGCGGCGCGCAGAGGCGAGATTTCAGCCGACGAGATCACCGACATGGTCGCCGGATGGGAGATCGAGCGGGCGGTGGCCGTCGCCCGCGCGTTCACCTGCTACTTCCACCTGGCGAACCTGGCCGAGGAGCATTACCGCATCCGCACGCTGCGCGAACGCGACGCGGAGGGGAGGGTGCAGCGGGAGTCGCTGGCGCAGGCCGTCCACGAGCTCGGCGACGAGCGCGTGCGCGAGCTGCTGCAGGGCCTGGAGCTGCACCCGGTGCTGACCGCGCACCCCACCGAGGCGCGCAGGCGCGCGGTCGTCACCGCCATCCAGCGGGTCAGCGGCCAGCTCACCGAGTACAACGCGCCCGGACGCGGCGCCTCCGAGCGCGCCGAGAGCCGGCGCCGCCTGCTGGAGGAGATCGACCTGCTGTGGCGTACGGCCCAGCTCCGCTCCACCAAGCTCGACCCGCTCGACGAGGTCCGTACGGCCATGGCCGCGTTCGACGAGACCCTGTTCCGCATGGTGCCCCAGGTCTACCGCTCGCTCGACGCGGCGCTCGCGGGCGGCACCGGCACCCGCCCGCCGCTGGCCAGGCCCTTCATCCGCTACGGAAGCTGGATCGGCGGCGACCGCGACGGCAACCCCAACGTCACCTCGAAGGTCACCCGCGAGACCATCCAGATCCAGTCGGAGCACGTGCTGACCGCGCTGGAGACGGCCTGCACCCGCATCGCCCGTACGCTCACCGCCTCGGTCCAGTTCTCGCCCTGCTCGCCGGAGCTGAAGGGCGCGCTGGCCGCGGCCGTCGACGCGCATCCGGAGGTCGTGTCCGAGCTGGCCACCCGGTCGCCGCGCGAGCCGCACCGGCAGTGGCTGCTGTTCGTGGCCGCCCGCATCGCCGCCACCCGCCGCCGCGACCTCGACCTCGCCTACCGTTCGCCCGCCGAGCTGCTGACCGACCTCGGCCTCGCGCAGGAGTCGCTGGCGCGCAGCGCGCCGCGGCAGGCGTACGGGGAGTTGCAGCACCTGATCTGGCAGGTCGAGACGTTCGGCTTCCACCTGGCCGAGCTGGAGGTGCGCCAGCACTCGCAGGTGCACGCGGCGGCGCTGGAGGAGGTCAGGGCCGGCGGCGAGCTGTCGGAGCGTACCGAAGAGGTGCTGGCGACGATCAGGGTGATCGCGTGGATCCAGGAGCGGTTCGGCGTCACGGCCTGCTCCCGCTACGTGGTCTCCTTCACCCGCTCGGCCGACGACATCGCCGCCGTGTACGAGCTGGCCGCGCACGCCCTGGGCAGCCGCGCGCCCGTCCTCGACGTGGTGCCGCTGTTCGAGTCCGGCCAGGACCTGGCGAACTCGCCGCGCGTCCTGACGGGCATGCTGGAGATCCCGCAGGTCCAGGAGCGCCTGGCCACGACCGGCCGGCGCATGGAGATCATGCTCGGCTACTCCGACTCGGCCAAGGAGCTCGGCCCGGCCGCCGCCACCCTCCGCCTCTACGAGGCCCAGGAGGAGCTGACGGTGTGGGCGCACGAGCACGACGTGAAGCTGCGCATGTTCCACGGCAGGGGCGGCGCGCTCGGCCGGGGCGGCGGTCCCGCCAACCGGGCGGTGCTGGCGCAGGCGCCCGGCTCGGTCGCCGGCCGCTTCAAGGTCACCGAGCAGGGCGAGGTCATCTTCGCCCGCTACGGCCACATCGCCATCGCCCGCCGCCACCTGGAGCAGGTCACGAACGCGGTGCTGCTGGCCTCCTCGCCCACGGTCGGAACCCGTACGGCGGCCGCCGCCGAACGGTTCCGCGGGCTCGCCGAGCAGGTCGCGACGGCTTCGGAGGAGGCGTACCGGGCGCTCACCGAGGCGCCGGGCTTCCCGGAGTGGTTCGCGCTGGTCAGCCCGCTGGAGGAGATCGGCTCGCTGCGGCTCGGCTCCCGCCCGGCCCGCCGCGGCCTCGGCGCGCCGCGCTCGCTCGACGACCTGCGGGCGATCCCGTGGGTGTTCGCCTGGGCCCAGACCCGCGTCAACCTGCCCGGCTGGTACGGCCTCGGCACCGGCCTCGCCGCCGTCGGCTCCCTCGACGAGCTGCGCGCGGCGTACGCCGAGTGGCCGCTGTTCAACGCGATGCTCGACAACGCGGAGATGTCGCTGGCCAAGACCGACCGCTCGATCGCCAAGCGGTACCTGGCGCTCGGCGGCCGCGACGACTTCGCCCGGCAGGTGATGGAGGAGTACGACCGCACCCGGGAGCTGGTGCTGCGGGTGACGGGTCACACGCGGCTGCTGGAGAACCGCAAGGTGCTCTCGCGGGCCGTCCAGCTGCGCGACCCGTACGTGGACGCGCTGTCCCACCTGCAGCTGCGGGCCCTGCGCGCGATGCGTACGGAGAACCTGTCGGCGCTGGAGCGTGACCGGCTCTCCACGCTGCTGCTGCTGTCGGTCAACGGCGTGGCGGCCGGCCTGCAGAACACCGGCTGAGCCGCGTACGGCCCGGCTGGGGGGCGGGCCGTACGAGCGGGGATCAGCGCAAACCGTCGAAGAAGGCGCGGATGTCCGAGGTGAGCGCTTCCGTGGCGGTGTGAGCCGTGTAGTGACCGTGCGCCGGGGCGGGGAGCGTCGTCCAGGAGACGATGTCGCGGTGGTCGCGGTCGGCGAAGCGGCGGATCGACTTGAAGTCGCCCTCGGCCATCGCCAGCGCGGTCGGGGTGGTCGTCGGCTCCTGGGGCTGCTCCATGCGGGCGTTCTCCCAGTAGAAGCGCAGGGCCGAGCCCGCCGTGCCGGTGAACCAGTGGATGGCCGCGTTGGTCAGCACGAAGTCGTCGTCGAGGTCCTCGTCGAAGAGCTGGGCGAGCCAGCCCACGAGCCCGGCGGGGGAGTCGGTGATCGCGTGCGCGAGCGTCTGCGGCTGCTGGGAGTGCAGCACGTTGAAGGCGCCCTTCTCCTTCCAGAACCAGTCGAGCACGGCCAGCCCGGCCTGCTCCTCCTCGCTCAGGTCCGCGAACTCGGCCGGGTCGCCGGAGGGGAAGGAGAAGAGCTGGGTGACGTGCACGCCCACGACGTGCTCCGGGGCGACCCGGCCGAGCTCGGGGGAGATCATCGAGCCGCCGTCGTTGCCGACCGCGCCGTAGCGCTCGTAGCCGAGGCGGGCCATCAGCTCGGCCCACGCCCTGGCGACGCGGAGGACGTTCCAGCCGAGCTCCTTGGTCGGCCCGGAGAAGCCGTAGCCGGGCAGCGACGGGATGACCAGGTGGAAGTGGCGTGACAGGGGCTCGATGGCGTCGACGTACTCGGCGATCGAGCCGGGCCAGCCGTGGGTGAGGATCAGGGGCAGCGCGTCGGGGTTGTCGGAGCGTACGTGGACGAAGTGGATGTTCTGCCCGTCGATCTCCGTCGTGAACTGCGGGTACGCGTTGAGCCTGGCCTCCTGTGCCCGCCAGTCGAAGCCGGTGCGCCAGTGGTCGACCAGCCGCCTGACCCGCTCGACGCTGACGCCCTGGTCGGCGCCGGGGATCTCGTCGGCGAAGCGGGTGAGCGCGAGCCTGGCCTGGAGGTCGTCGAGGTCGGCCTGAGAGATCTCGACGCGGAAGGGACGGATGCTCATGGGGAGTCCTCTCGAACCAAGAAGCGGAACGGCTTGTTCTGTTCCAGAATAGCAGAACGGAACGCTTCATTCCACTATGTCTTCAAGACGCATCCAAGTGGCTCACAAGCACTCTTGGGGATCATGAGGTTCTTTCCGAGCAGAGAAAGGGATCCCCCTCATGAACAGGACAGCGTTGCTGCTGAGCACGGTGTTGCTCGGCAGCCTGCTGGCCGCTCCCCCGGCACTGGCCGCCGCCGCGCCCACGACCTCCGTGGCCCGCGTCAAGGCGAGTCCCGCGAACCAGTCGGGCGAGTGCCCCACCACGGTGGCCTTCTCCGCGACCGTGGCGGCCAAGGGCAAGGGCACCGTGCGCTACCGGTGGGTACGCGGTGACGGCAGCAAGGGCGCCATCAAGAGTTTCCGCGTCAACGGCGCGCGCAAGGTCATCGTGAGGGATCGCCAGACCTTCGACCGCGACACCACCGGCTGGCAGGCCGTGGAGGTCCTCGGCAAGCGGGGCCTGTCGGCCAAGGCGCGCTTCCGCGTCGCCTGCGGCGGGGCCGTACGGCGATACGACGTGGTCAACCCGCTGCCCGCCCAGCCGGACAAGCCGCTGGTCGTGGCCGCGAGCGTGCAGGCGAGCCCGCCGTCCTACACGGGCACGTGCCCGACGACGGTGACGTTCACGGCGACCATCCAGGTGTCGCGCACCCCGGCCAAGGTCGGCTACCAGTGGATCGACAGCGCCACCGGGGAGGGCGTCGCCGAGGTGATGTACTTCGCGGCCGGCGGTCCCCGCGGCAGGCAGGTCACGCTGCCGCTGTCCGTGGGCGGCTCCACCGGCGGCTGGAAGTCCGTACGCGTACTCAACGCCGGCGGACACGACTCGGGGCGGGCGACGTACGAGGTGACCTGCAAGACCACCCCGGCGCCCACGCCGAGCGGCACCCCGACGTCGACCCCCACCAGCACCCCGACCAGCACGCCGACGAGCACCCCGACGTCGACCCCCACGACCACGCCGACCAACGAGCCCCCGGCCAGGCCGGAGGTGGCGATCACCGGTCTGACGCCCGACGGCTACGAGGGCTACTGCGACGAGCCGATCGCCTTCCAGGCCACCGGCCGCATCACGCTCCCCGCGGGCGCGGCG
>JABFVJ010000422.1 GCA_013362835.1 Nonomuraea sp.
TGGAGCTGTTCCTGCCGCTCACGGTCGGCGACCGCGTCGTGATAGCGGGCCGCGAGGCGGCCAACGACCCGGCGCGCCTGGCGGCGCTGCTGGAGGAGGCCACCGTCATGCAGGCCACCCCGGCCACCTGGCGGCTGCTGCTCGACGCGGGCTGGGCCGGTCGGCCGGGCCTGAAGGCGCTCTGCGGCGGCGAGGCGCTCCCCGCCGACCTGGCCACCGCCCTGCGCGCCAAGGTGGCCGAGCTGTGGAACATGTACGGCCCGACCGAGACCACCATCTGGTCCACCCTCACCCGCGTCACCGACGGCCCGATCACGATCGGTCACCCGATCGCCAACACCCGCGTCCTCCTGCTCGACGCGGCCCTGCACCTGGTCCCGACCGGCGTGGTCGGCGAGCTCTACATCGGCGGCGCCGGCCTCGCCCGCGACTACCTGGGGCAGCCCGAGCTGACCGCCGAACGCTTCGTCACCTGGCGCGACGGCAGCCGGCTCTACCGGACCGGCGACCTGGCCCGCCGCCGCGCCGACGGCACGATCGAGTTCCTCGGCCGGGCCGACGGTCAGGTGAAGGTCCGCGGCTACCGGATCGAGCTGGGCGAGATCGAGACGCTGCTGCTGGCGCACCCCGCCGTCCGCTCGGCGGCCGTGGTGGTACGCGGCTCCGACGAGGACAAGAGCATCGCCGCCTACCTCGTCGCGGACGAGGGGCCCGACTGGCGCGAGCACCTGCGGCGCAAGCTGCCCGACTACATGATCCCGTCGTCGTTCACGCTGCTGGAGGCGCTGCCGCTCACGCCCAACGGCAAGGTGGACCGCAAGGCGCTGCCCGAGCCGGCGGGCGGCCAGGCGCGTCCCGAGGGCACGGCCCCGCGCACGCCCGCCGAGGCGCGGCTGGCCGAGCTGTGGTCGGCGATCCTGGGCGTACGCGGCATCGGGATCGACGACGACTTCTTCGCGCTCGGCGGCGACTCGTTCAAGGCCGTGCGCGCCGTACGGGACTCGGGGATCCCGGCGACCGTGCTCGACCTGTTCAAGAACCCGACGATCCGGGCGTTCGCCACGCTCGACGGGTCGTCGGAGGGCTCCGGCCTGCTGCACGAGCTGACGCCGCCGCGTCCCGCGGCCTCGCTGACGCTGGTGGCCGTGCCGTTCGCGGGGGCCGGCGCGATCACGTACCAGCCGCTGGCCGCGGCGCTGCCCGAGCACGTCACCATGCTCGCGCTGGAGCCGCCGGGCCACGACACGGGCAACCCCGGCGAGCCGGTGCTGCCCTTCGCCGAGCTGGTCGAGGGCTGCGTCAAGGAGATCAAGGAGAAGGTACGCGGCCCGCTCGCGCTCTACGGCCACTGCATGGGCGGCGCGCTCACCGTCGAGCTCGCGCGCAGGCTGGAGGAGGAGGGCGTCGACCTGGTCAAGGTGGTCGTCGGCGGCCACTTCCCTGCGCCCCGGCTGCCGGGCAAGGCGTTCGCCTGGGTCCGGCGGGTCTTCCCGATGGAGCGGTGGACGTCCAAACGGCAGGCGCTGGAGTTCCTGCGCGCGATGGGCTTCTTCACCGAGGACCTCGACCCGCGCGAGCGCGACTTCATCATGGGCGTCTTCCTGCGCGACACCCAGGAGGGCGAGGACTACTACACCGAGCTCTACAACGAGCCGATCAAGAAGCTGTCCGCGCCGCTCGTCTGCGTGGTCGGCGAGAGCGACCGCGCCACCGAGCTGTACGAGGAACGTTTCCGCGAATGGGAGACCTTCTCCGACTCGGTGTCGCTGGAGGTCATCCCCAAGGCCGGGCACTACTTCCAGAAGCACCAGGCGCCCGAGCTGGCCGGGATCCTCGGCGGCGGCGAACGCGAACCGGCGCCGCTGCCGCCCCGCTTCCAGCAGTCCAGCCTGAAGACGTTCTTCCTGGTCGCCCTGGGCCAGCTCGTGTCGCTGATCGGCACCGGGCTGACCACGTTCGGCCTCGGCCTGTGGGTCTACCAGCAGACGCGGTCGATCTCGATGTTCGCCATCGTGTCGGTCATGGCGCTGCTGCCCGCGGTCGTGCTGGCGCCGATCGCCGGGACCGTGGCCGACCGCTGGAACCGCCGCGTCGTCATGATCACCGCGGACTCGGCGGCCGGCGTCTCCTCGGCCTCGCTGGCCGCGCTGCTCTGGACGGGCGGCCTCCAGCTCTGGCACGTCTACGTCATCGTCGCCGTCGGCTCGATCTCCACGGCCTTCCATCAGCCCGCGTACATGGCGGCCGTGGCGCAGCTCGTACCCAAACGGTATTACGGGAAGGCCAACGGCCTGGCCCAGCTCGGGCAGGCCGCGGGGACCGTGCTCGCGCCGCTGCTCGGCGGCGCGCTCGTGGCCGCGATCGGGCTGCGCGGCATCATCGTGATCGACCTGTCCACGTTCGCCTTCGCGGTCACCGTGACCCTGGCGGTGCGCTTCCCGAACACGCTGTTCAAGAAGCAGGAGGAGCCGTTCTGGCGGGAGGTGACCGGCGGCTGGCGCTACATCACCCGCCGGCACGGCCTGCTGGCGATCATCCTGTTCACCTCGTTCCTGAACTTCCCGTTCGCCATGGTCGAGGTGCTGGCCACGCCGCTGCTGCTCAGCCTCACCGACACCCGCGGCCTCGGGATCGCGCTCTCCATGACCGGCATCGGGCTCGTCGTCGGCAGCGTGATCATGACGGTGACCGGCGGTCTGGTCCGCCGGACGAACGGCATCCTCAGCTGCTTCATCGCCCTCGGGGCCGCGTTCGCCGTCATCGGCCTCGCCCCCCACCCGGCCTTCCCCGCGATCGGGCTGTTCCTCGTCGGGCTGCTGACCGCGCTGCTGAACGCCCACTGGTTCTCGATCGTGCAGCAGAAGGTCGGGCTCGACCTGCAGGGCCGGGTCATCGCCACCAACCTGATGCTCAGCTGGGCCATGGTCCCGGTCGGCTTCCTGCTGGCCGGGCCGCTGGTCGAGCACGTCTTCGACCCGATCGCGGGCGCCGCGCACGGCCGCGGCATCGCCCTGCTCACGCTGGTCGCGGGCGCGGTGACGGCGCTGATCGGCGTGGCGGCCTTCCGCTACCGCCCGGTCCGCCACCTGGAGGACGACCTGCCGGACGCGATCCCGGACGCCGTCGCCATCACCGACAAGGACCGGATCCAGCAGAAAGCCGACAGACAACTCATCGCCTGACCCCCGGTACGGCACCCGTACCGGGGGGATCCGACCGGTTAGTCCACCTCGACGACCGCCTGGGTGAACTGGGCCGAGTAGAGGCGGGCGTAGGCGCCGTCGGCGGCCAGGAGGGAGTCGTGGGTGCCCTGTTCGACGATGCTGCCGTTCTCCATGACGAGGATCAGGCTGGCGTCGCGGATCGTCGAGAGCCGGTGGGCGATCACGAAGCTCGTACGCCCCTCGCGCAGCGAGCTCATCGCCCGCTGGATGAGCACCTCGGTACGCGTGTCGACCGAGCTCGTCGCCTCGTCCAGGATGAGGATGGCGGGCTCGGACAGGAACGCGCGGGCGATGGTGATCAGCTGCTTCTCGCCCGCGCTGACCGTGCCGCCCTCCTCGTCGATCATCGTGTCGTAGCCGTCGGGCAGGGTGTGGGCGACGCGGTCCACGTGGGCGGCGCGGGCGGCGGCCTCGACGCGCTCGCGGGTGGCGCCTTCGGCGCCGTAGCCGATGTTCTCCGCGATGGTGCCGCCGAACAGCCAGGTGTCCTGGAGCACCATGCCCATGCCGGCGCGCAGCTCCTCCCTGGACATCTCGGCGATGTCGACGCCGTCGAGCGTGATGCGGCCGGAGGTCACCTCGTAGAAGCGCATGATGAGGTTGACCAGGGTCGTCTTGCCCGCTCCCGTGGGGCCGACGATGGCGACGGTCTGGCCGGGCTCGACGGTCAGCGACAGGTTCTCGATCAGCGGCCGGTCGGGCGCGTAGCGGAAGGAGACGTTCTCGAACGCCACGCGGCCCCTGATCGCGGCCGGACGGGCCGGCTCGTCGGGTTCCGGCGACTGCTCGGGGGCCTCCAGCAGCTCGAAGACGCGCTCGGCCGAGGCGACGCCCGACTGCACCAGGTTCGCCATGCCGGCCACCTGGGTGAGCGGCTGGCTGAACTGCCGGGAGTATTGGATGAACGCCTGCACGTCGCCCAGCGAGATCGAGCCCGAGGCCACCTTGAGCCCGCCCACGACGGCGACGAGCACGTAGTTGACGTTGCCGATGAACATCATCGCGGGCTGGATGATGCCGGAGATGAACTGGGCGCGGAAGCTGGAGGCGAACAGGGCCTCGTTGTGCTCGTCGAAGGTCTGGGCGGCCTCCTTCTGCCGGCCGAAGACCTTGACGAGGGTGTGGCCGCCGTACATCTCCTCGATGTGGCCGTTGAGCTTGCCGGTCGAGGACCACTGCTTGACGAACTGCGGCTGGGAGCGCTTGCCGACGACCGCGGTGACGTAGACCGACACCGGCACGGTGACCAGGGCGATGAGCGCGAGGATCGGCGAGATCCAGAACATCATCACCAGCACGCCCACGACGGTCAGCGCCGAGGAGATGAGCTGGCTCATCGTCTGCTGGAGGGTCTGGGCGATGTTGTCGGTGTCGTTGGTGGCGCGGCTGAGGGTCTCGCCGCGCGGCTGGCCGTCGAAGTAGCTGAGCGGCAGGCGGGCGAGCTTGGCCTCGATCAGCTCGCGCAGCCGGGACGCCGCCCGCTGCACGACGGTCGTGGTCAGCCGGAACTGGGCGATGCCGAGCGCCGCCGCCAGCAGGTAGATGGCCAGCACCCAGCCGAGCACGTGGGCGAGCGCGGTGAAGTCGATGCCGCGGCCGGGGACCACGCTCATGGAGGCGACCATGTCGGCGAAGGTGTTCTCGCCCCTGGCGCGCAGCCCGGCCACGGCCTGTTCCTTGGTGACGCCGGCGGGCAGCCGGGCGCCGATGATGCCGGAGAAGATCAGGTCGGTGGCGTGGCCGAGGATCTTGGGGCCGGTCACGGTGAGGGCGACGCTGGCCGTGCCGAGCGCCAGGATGACGGTCAGCAGCGCCCGTTCCGGACGCAGCAGCCGCAGCAGGCGGCGGAGCGAGCCGCCGAAGTCGAGCGCCTTCTCGGCGGGCCCGGACATCATCCGGCCGGGGCCGAACCCGGGTTGGGGGCGGCGCGCGGGCGCCGGGGCGGCGGTCATGCCGCGGCCTCCTGTTCGGTGAGCTGGGACAGCACGATCTCCCGGTACGTCGGGCAGGTGCTCATGAGCTCGGCGTGGTCGCCGCTGCCGACGACGCGGCCCTCGTCGAGGACGAGGATGCGGTCGGCGTCGCGGATCGTGTTGACCCGCTGGGCCACGATGACGATCGTGGCGTCGGTGATCTCCTCGGCCAGGGCGGCGCGCAGGCGGGCGTCGGTGGCGTAGTCGAGGGCGGAGAAGGAGTCGTCGAACAGGTAGATCTCGGGGCGGTGCACGAGGGTCCGCGCGATGGCGAGGCGCTGGCGCTGGCCGCCGGAGACGTTCGTGCCGCCCTGGGAGATGGGCTCGTCGAGGCCGCCGGGCATCGCCTCGACGAACTCGCGGGCCTGGGCCACCTCCAGGGCCCGCCACAGCTCCTCGTCGGTGGCGTCGGGGCGGCCGTAGCGGAGGTTGGAGGCGATGGTGCCGGAGAACAGGTAGGGCCCCTGCGGGACCAGGCCGACCGCGCGGGACAGCGCCTCGGGGTCGAGGTCGCGGACGTTGACGCCGTCGACGAGCACGTCGCCGGCGCTCGCGTCGAACAGCCGCGGGATGAGGTTGAGCAGCGTCGTCTTGCCGCTGCCGGTGCTGCCGATGATCGCGGTCGTCCGGCCGGGCCGTGCGGTGAAGGTGACGTCGCTCAGCACGGGGTCCTCGGCGCCGGGGTAGCGGAAGCCGACCGAGCGCAGCTCCAGCTCGCCGATGCGGCGTTCGGGGGTGACGGGGGCCTTGGGCGGGTCGACGCTCGGCTCGGTGCCGAGCACCTCCTCGACGCGCTCGGCGCAGACCTCGGCGCGCGGGATCATCATGAACATGAACATGGCCATCATCACCGACATGAGGATCTGCATGAGGTAGGAGATGACCGCGGTGAGCGCGCCCACCTGCATGCTGCCGTCGGCGATGCGGTGGCCGCCGAACCACACGACGGCGACGCTGGACAGGTTCACCACCAGCATGACCGAGGGGAACATCAGCGCCATCAGCCGCCCGACCCGCAGCGACACGTCGGTGAGCCGCTCGTTGGCCTCGCCGAAGCGCTCGCGCTCGTGCCGGTCGCGGACGAACGCCCTGATGACCCGGATGCCGGTGATCTGCTCGCGCAGCACCTGGTTGATCCGGTCGATGCGCTCCTGCATGTCGCGGAAGAGCGGGCGCATCCGCGCCACGATCACGCCCACGATGACGATCATGATGGGCAGCACGACGAGCAGCAGCGACGACAGCGCCGCGTCCTGGCGCAGCGCCAGCACGATGCCGCCGACGCACATGATCGGCGCCGTCACCATCATGGTGAACGTCAGCAGCACGAGCAGCTGGATCTGCTGCACGTCGTTGGTGGTCCGGGTGATCAGGGACGGCGCCCCGAACCTGTTGACCTCCTGGACCGAGAAGCCCTGCACCCGGTGGAAGATCGCGGCCCGCAGGTCCCGGCCGAGCGCCATGGAGGTGCGGGCGCCGTAGTAGACGGCGACGGTCGAGCAGATGATCTGGACGAGCGTCACCCCGAGCATCACCAGCCCGATGCGGACGATGTAACCGGTGTCGCCGGTGACGACGCCGCCGTCGATGATGTCGGCGTTGAGTGTGGGGAGGTAGAGCGTGGCCAGTGTCTGCACGAACTGGAAGAGCACGACGAGCGTGATCTCTTTCCCGTACGGCCTGAGCTGGACCCGCAGGAGACGGAGCAGCATCAAGGAGCGCTTTCTCTAGTGGGGGAAGGCCGCAGCAGCAGCCCGTCGAGCAGGACGGAGACGATCTCCTCGTCGTCCATGTCGCCGAAGTCGCCGGAGACGCCGAAGCCGCGGTAGACGGTCGCCGCGACCAGCATGAGCAGGAGCTGAGCCGTCGCCTCGGGCGAGCGGCGGAGCCGGTCGCGGTCGGGCTCGACGAGGGCGGCGAGCGCGGCCGCGATCCGCCGGCGGTTCTCCAGCATCCGCTCGTGCAACTCGGTGTCGCCGGCCATCGGCCCCTTGGGGGCGGCGATGAGGTTGGCGTTGGCCGTCATCCCGCCGCGCAGCAACGCGACCGCCGCGCGCAGCCGCGCGCGCAGCTCGGTGCCCGTGCCGATGGCCGCCAGCGCCTCCACCGCGGGTCGCGGGTCGAAGGCGCTCATCATGGCGGCCCGCAGCAGCGAGGCCTTGTCGGGGAAGACGCCGAAGATCGTGCCCTCGGCCACGCCCGCGGCCTCGGCGATCTGGCGGGTGCTCACCGCCGTTCCGTACGCGCGCAGCAGCGGGAGCGTGGCGGCGATGAGCGCGGCGCGGCGGTCTTCCGGGGCCATGGCGGGCACCCGTCGCCTTCTCGTCATGGGGAGAAAGCGTAATGAGTGAGTACTCGCTCGTTCAAATGGTTATTTACCGGGCATGTCCTGGGTCGGCGTCTCGCCGGACAGGTCCTTGAGCCAGCCGCCGACGCCGCGCATGAGCACGTCGAGCTCCCTGCGCAGCTCGGCGTTCTCCCTGCGCAGCCAGAGCAGCTCGTCCCGCTCCTCCAGGGACAGCACGCCGTTCTCCGGCGCGACCTGGCGCGGCGCGGGGTCGTACGAGCGGAACGCGTCCTCCCAGGGCGCGGGCTCGGCGACCTGCGCGTGCCGCACGGCGGCCGTCCCGGGCTCGGTGACGGGACGGAACGCGGGAGCCGTGGCCGCGGCGGGGGCGGGCGGCTCGGCCGGTGCGGTGGCGGTGCGCGGCTTGGGCAGCGTCAGGGTGACCAGGGCGGCGGCCAGCGCGACGCCGCAGC
>JABFVJ010000067.1 GCA_013362835.1 Nonomuraea sp.
TGCACGCTTGGTAACCCGGTGTGATGCACCGGCAGACGGCGTCTCACACGAGACGCCGTCAGCTATGTGACCAGGCCCTCAGCAAGGGCCGCCCCAAGGTCCGCTCAGCCCCTCGACGAGCCCCGCCCAAGCTGTCCGCGAGGTCCGCTCCGGCGAACTTCCGCCAGGGCTTGCCGCGAGATCCGCTCAGACCCTCGGCGAACCCGCGCCAGGAGCTCTCCGCAAGGTCCGCCAAGCCCGTCCGGGTGCGGAAAGGGGCAGGAAGGGCTGGTCAGCCGCGTTGCATCGCTTCGCAGATGGCCGTCGTCTCCCGTACGCCCAGGCTTACCGCTGAGGCACAGTGCTGTACCCAGTGGCCCACACCCTCCGGAGTCCCGCCCAGGTACGCCCGAAGCGCCTCCGCGTACGGCAGCTCCAGATGCCCCACCTCCACCGCGACCAGCGACTTCGGATCCAGCCCGTACTCCACGAGCGTCAACCGGGCGGCCGCCCGCGCCACTACCCCGTCGCACGTACCGAACGGCCGGACCACGGCGAGCTCGGCGTGCACCACGGCGGCGAGCACGATCGCAGGAGCCTTGCCCGCCCCCTCCAGCAGCCTGAGCAGCGCCTCCATGCGTACCGCGGCCTCCTGCGCACCGGGCGCGGGACCGAGGCCGAGGGGGTCGGGGGCGGAGTCGTCCGTACGGGGACGGCCCAGCGCGGCCTGGTCGGCGAGCCCCGCGGCGGCCACGGTGTGCAGGCGGGCGAGCACCTGCCTCGGTGCCTTGCGCCAGGTCGGACCGAGCCGGCCCATCTCCGCGGACGCGCGCAGCGCCCCCTGCACCAGCGGATCGTGCACCTCGTCGCGGCGCAGCGCGTCGAGCGGCACGTCCACCCCCTCGACGGCGGCCGAGGCGCGGGCGCCGCGCAGGGACGACTCGGTGGACACCGCCGGGCTCGCGCGGCGCAGGACACGATGCCGGTAGAGCCGGTCGACGGCCTGCCGCGCCTCGTCCACCGCGTCGGACACGCCGGGGAACCGCGCGATGACGGCCAATGGGTCACTCACGGAAACCGACCTTACCCGCGGGTACACAGTGCCTTCCTTCCGCCCCGCCCATGGACCGGACCGCCGGGCTTTATGCGCCACGGAGGCCCCCGCATTTCCGGCTCGGCGCCGACCCGCATATTCTCTTGATTTCAGGATGACAACAGTTCAATTGCGTTTGTCATGCGACCTGAATAATCGGCCCGCACCCCACGCGAATCGGTACAGACCTGTCTAGACCTCTTGTGTGCGGAGGCCGTGAGCTGGTGAAGTGGGACACGACCTATCCAACCTGGCCATAGAAGGAGCACGAAGTGGCCCCGGAGACCCCTGGCAACGAGACCCAGGCGCTGTCCAACCTGCTGCAGGAGAACCGCCGGTTCGCACCACCGGCCGACCTGGCGGCGGCCGCGAACGTGACCGCTGCCGCATATACCGAGGCCGACGCCGACCGTCTCGCCTTCTGGGAGCGCGCGGCCGAGCGGCTGACCTGGGCCAGGCGGTGGGACACGACGCTGGAGTGGAACGCGCCGTTCGCGAAGTGGTTCGTCGGCGGCGAGCTCAACGTCGCCTACAACTGCGTCGACCGGCACGTCGAAGAGGGACGCGGCGACAAGGTCGCCTACCACTGGGAGGGCGAGCCGGAGGGCGACAGCCGTACGCTCACCTACAACGACCTCAAGAGCGAGGTCAGCAAGGCCGCCAACGCGCTGCAGGAGCTCGGCGTGGGCAAGGGCGACCGGGTGGCCATCTACATGCCGATGATCCCCGAGCTGCCGATCGCGATGCTGGCCTGCGCCCGCATCGGCGCGATCCACTCGGTGGTGTTCGGCGGCTTCTCCTCGACCGCGCTGAAGAGCCGTATCGACGACGCCGACGCCAAGCTCGTGATCACCGCCGACGGCGGCTACCGCAGGGGCAAGCCGAGCGCGCTCAAGCCGACCGTCGACGAGGCCGTCGCCGAGTGCCCGCAGGTCGAGAACGTCCTCGTCGTACGGCGTACCGGCCAGGACGTGAGCGTGGGCGAGAAGGACGTGTGGTGGCACGACCTGGTCGAGCGCCAGAGCGACCAGCACACCCCGCAGCCCCACGACGCCGAGGACCCGCTGTACATCCTCTACACCAGCGGCACCACCGGAAAGCCCAAGGGCATCCTGCACACCACCGGCGGCTACCTCACCCAGACCGCCTGGACCCACAACGCGGTCTTCGACCTCAAGCCCGAGACCGACATCTACTGGTGCACGGCCGACATCGGCTGGGTGACCGGCCACTCCTACATCGTGTACGGCCCGCTCGCCAACGGCGCGACCAGCGTCATCTACGAGGGCACCCCGGACACCCCGCACCGCGGCCGGTTCTGGGAGATCGTGCAGAAGTACAAGGTCACGATCCTCTACACCGCCCCGACGGCGATCCGGACGTTCATGAAGTGGGGCGACGACATCCCCGCCAAGTACGACATGTCCAGCCTGCGCATCCTGGGCTCGGTCGGCGAGCCGATCAACCCCGAGGCCTACGTCTGGTACCGCGAGCACATCGGCCGCGACCGCTGCCCGGTCGTGGACACCTGGTGGCAGACGGAGACCGGCGCCATCATGATCAGCCCGCTGCCCGGCGTCACCGCGGCCAAGCCGGGCGCCGCGATGCGTCCGCTGCCGGGCATCACCGCCGACGTGGTCGACGACCAGGGCAACAGCGTGCCCAACGGCGGCGGCGGCTTCCTCGTGGTGCGCGACCCGTGGCCGGCGATGCTCCGTACGATCTGGGGCGACGACCAGCGTTACATCGACACGTACTGGTCGCGGTTCGAGGGCATGTACTTCCCCGGCGACGGCGCGAAGAAGGACGAGGACGGCGACCTGTGGCTGCTCGGCCGCGTCGACGACGTCATGCTCGTCTCCGGCCACAACATCTCCACCACCGAGGTGGAGAGCGCGCTGGTCAGCCACCCGAAGGTGGCCGAGGCGGCCGTCGTCGGCGCGACCGACCCGGTGACCGGCCAGGCCATCGTGTCGTTCGTGATCCTGCGCGGCGGCGCGGAGGAGAACGACGACATCGCCTCCGACCTGCGCGACCACGTGTCCAAGACGCTCGGCCCGATCGCCAAGCCGCGGCAGATCCTGGTCGTGCCCGAGCTGCCCAAGACCCGCTCCGGCAAGATCATGCGCCGCCTCCTGCGCGACGTGGCGGAGAACCGCAGCATCGGCGACGTCACCACGCTGGCCGACAGCACGGTGATGAACCTGATCTCGGAGAAGCTCCCCTCGGCCAAGTCGGAGGACTGATCAGCCGAACGTGATGAGGCGCGTGCCCGGAACCCGGGCATGCGCCTCATGCGTTTCCACCCGGCGGCGTTATCGTGGGTGATCGGGTAGTTCTGGGAGTAACACAGCGTCCGAGCCGCCAGTACGGGATGTTTGACACGGCCACCAGGCCCCGATAGGAGACGTTCATGCCGCAGACTCCCGAGGAAGAATCCCTGGGCTCGCTGGTCGCCCAGGCGAGCAGTCACATCTCTGACCTGGTCCGCTCCGAGATCGAGCTGGCCAAGGCCGAGTTCAGGTTCGACGCCAAGCGCGTGGGCACGGCCGCGGGGCTGTTCGCCGCCGCCGCCTTCATGGCGCACCTGTGCCTGATCCTCGCCTCGTTCACGATCGCGTACGTGCTCGCCCAGTGGCTGCCCAACTGGCTGGCCTTCCTCATCGTCACCGTCTTCTACCTGGTGGCCGCGGGTCTGCTGGTGCTGATCGGGGTGCGCAGGCTGAAGGGCCTGGCCGGGATGAGGCGTACGGCCCGTTCGATCAAGGGGCTCAAGGAGATCGCCACGCCGGAGGAGCAGACGCTTCCCGTGCCGAGCCCGGACACCCGGCCGGTGAGCCGTGATGGCACCTGACGAGACGGTCGTCCAGATCCCCGGGCCGTGGACCCACCGGGCGGTCCACGCGGGCGGCACCCGCTTCCACGTCGTGGAGGCCGGCGAGGGGCCGCTGGTCCTGCTGCTGCACGGGTTCCCGCAGTTCTGGTGGACCTGGCGCCACCAGCTCACCTCGCTCGCGGCGGCGGGCTACCGCGCGGTCGCGGCCGACCTGCGCGGCTACGGCGGCAGCGACAAGCCGCCGCGCGGCTACGACCTGCCCACCCTGGCCGCCGACGCGACGGGCCTGATCCGCGCGCTCGGCGAGACCGGGGCGGTCGTGGTCGGCCACGACTGGGGCGGCCTGCTGGCCTGGACGATGGCCGTGCTCGACCCCAAGTGCGTGCGCCGGCTGGTCACGGTGTCGTCGCCGCATCCGCTGCGGATGCGCGCCGCGCTGGTGACCGACCCGTTCGGCCAGCTCAGGGCGAGCAGGCGGGCGCTCGGCTACCAGCTTCCGCTGCTGCCCGAACGCCGGCTCACCCGCCACGACGCCGCCCAGGTGGGCAGGATGCTGGCCGAGTGGTCGCGTCCCGGCTGGCCCGACGCGGAGACCGCGCGCACCTACCGCGAGGCGTTCAGGATCCCCGCGGTGGCCCACTCCGCGCTGGAGTACCACCGCTGGTTCGGGCGTTCCCAGCTCAGGCCCGACGGCCGCCGCTACGCGCGGGCCATGCGTACCGAGGTGGAGGCGCCGACGCTGCACCTGCACGGCGCGCTCGACCCGCGCGTGCTGCCGCGCACCGCCCAGGGCTCCAGCCGGTACGTCGCCGCCCCCTACCGCTGGCGGCTGTTCGAAGGAGCGGGCCACTTCCCGCACGAAGAGATCCCCGACGTGTTCGACACCGAGCTGCTCGGCTGGCTGGCCGACCCCGAGCCCGACCGATGAGGAAGCCCCCCGAGCGATGAGAGACCGCGACCCCCAGGGCAAGCCGCGCAACGCCAGGCCACGCGACGCGTACGGCAGGCCGCTCCCCTACGGCTCGCCCGGCGTCGACCGGGTCCCCGACGACTACGCGCCGACCACCGAGCAGGCGCTGGCCGACGGGCGGCGATTCCTGCGCGAAGGGCGGCCGTTCCACGCCCACGAGGTCTTCGAGGGCCGCTGGAAGTGCGCTCCCGAGGAGGAGCGGGAGCTGTGGCAGGGGCTCGCGCAGATCTGCGTCGGGCTGACGCACCTGCAGCGCGGCAACGGGCGCGGCGCGGTGACCCTCTTCAGCCGCGGCGCGGCCAGGGCGCAGGCCTTCGGCGGCGCGTACGACGCGGTCGGCAAGGCCGCGACCGGCCTGACCCAGGACAGCGACCCCGGCCAGGCCATCGCCCTGATCCTCGACAGGCTGCCCGCCTAGGCATGCCCTGAGAATCACGGCGCGAGACAGGCTCTAGCAGGCGCCGATACCCCCGCTTCCTGAGGTCGACACCTGGCTGAAGTGGATGTAGGCCCGCTCCCGCGTCTGCTGTCCGAGGAAGAGCCGGTACCAGCGGTTGTCCCCGTTGGACGAACCGCCACGCACCCAACAGCTCGGGTTGATGCGCGTCCCTGTGTAACAGATGTCGATGACGTTGGGACGCCCCGTGTAGGGAGAGCTGCGGATGTTGGCGTCGTACCGGCAGGTGAACGTCATGGCGCTGGCGGTGCCGGCCGATGCGGGCACCGCGGTGACCAGGAGGGTTCCCGCCATCGTCGCCAGGATGCAGGTGAGTCCGAACTTCATCATCGTCCCTTCGGCTGCGACAGGACCTCGCCTGTCTTCGTCTGGGGACGGTAGCCGGAGGCGCTTTTGATTCGTTATGGGCAGGCGTCCGACGTCGAGACAGCCGCTAGTCGCACTCCTGCGTGCTGGCCCGGGTGGTGTCGTTCCTGCCCTGGCTCGCGTCGGGGGCGACCTCCTCGGCCGTGAGCACGTAGCCGGTGTCCTTCTCGCTGATCGCGGCGGCGAAGATCACGCCGTAGACGCGGCCGTCGACGGTGAGCAGCGGGCCGCCCGAGTTGCCCGGCAGCACCTTGCCGCGGATCGCGTAGACCTTCCGCCTGACGTTGGGGCCGTGGTAGATGTCGGGGCCCTGGGCTTCGAGGCGGCCGCCGATCCGCGCGGGCTCGGCGGTGAAGCCCTTGCCCCTCGGGAAGCCGGCGATGATCGCGTTGGCGCCGCGCTTGCCGTCGGCCTCGAAGGTGAGCTGCGGCAGGTTGAGGCCGGGCACGTAGAGGATCGCGATGTCGCGCTGGGGGTTGTAGCTGACGACGGTGGCGTCGTGGCGTTCGTTCTTGTAGTCGATGACCTCCAGGTCGCGGGTGACGCCCGCGACCACGTGGGCGTTGGTCATGATGCGGTCGCCGGCGTAGACGAAGCCGGTGCCCTCGATGTGCTTGTTGCAGCTCTCGGCGTTGCCCTGGACCTTGACGATGGCCCGCTGGGCCCGGCCCAGCTTGGCGCCCTGCAGGATGCTCTGCGCCGGCGGCGGCACGTCGATCAGCGTCTCGGCGCCGATCGCGTCGAAGACGGGCGGGAACTCCGACCGGTCGACGAACTTCTTGAACGGCTGCTGCCAGTTGCGCGCGGCCTGCGGGATCGCGTCGTCGACCGTGGTCAGCAGCGCGGAGTTCTTCACCTGGTCGACCAGCGCGGTGAACGAGGTGGAGACGATCAGCGACCCGATCAGCCAGGCGATCACCAGCACGGACAGCGCGCTCGCGAACGTGCCGCCCACGGCGTCGGCCAGCTTGGCGGGCTCCCACGTCACGTGGCTGCGCACGACCGCGCCGACGGTGGAGGAGGCGAACTGCCCGATCGTGGCGGCCAGGAACACGATCACGATCGCGAGCAGCGCCTGCGGGGTGTCGCCGTCGACGACGGCCTTGGCGATCGGCGGGGCGATGAAGATGCCGAGCACGGCGCCGCCCACGAACCCCACGAAGCTCATCGCGCCGATGATGAAGCCCTGCCGGTACCCGGATACGCCGAAAGCGATCACGAGGCCGATCAATATGAGGTCAAGCAGATCACCGCGCACGCTTCAAAGGTAGCCAGCGATACGGTCAAGTGTGCACGTCTTCCGCCAGGACGACGTCACCCCCCTGGCTATCTTGAGCGGTATGCCGCCGGCCGAGGGAACAGTGCGCGATCTCATCGAGGCAGCTCTCAGCGACACCGACCCGGACGGCCCGCTGCGCTGGCACGTGATCTGCCTGCTGCGCCAGCGGGGCGACCTGGAGTCCTTCATCGAGGCGCGCCGCCTGTGCGCCGCGGACAACGTGGCCGAGCGCCTGCTCGGAGTGGACATCATGGGCATGTTGCGGCCGTTCGTGGACCGTACGCTGCCGGTGCTGCGCTACCTCGCGGCCAGCGAGGACGACGCCATGGTGCTCTACTCCATCCTGATCGCCTTCGGCCACCTGGCCGACCCCCGCTCACTGCCCTCGGTGATCGACCTGGCCTGTCACAACGACGCCAGAGTCAGGTACGGCGCCGCGTACGCGCTGCAGCACGTGCTCGGCGACCCGCCGGACCGGGCGGGCCTGGAGATGCTGCGTACGCTGGCCGCCGACAACGACGCGGACGTGGCGGACTGGGCCTCGCTCGGCGTCGCGCTCAGGGCGCCCGAGTGACTAGCCTCTCGACGCCAGGGCGATGACCTCGGGCGGCAGCTCCTCGACGCGCGCCGGGTCCCATGGGCGTTCGAGGCCGCCCTCGCGCAGCACGGTGTCGAGCACCATCGCGGTGAATCCCCACACCAGCATGCCCCGCACCCGGAAGGCCGGCCCGGCGAGCCCGCTGGGGTGCCGCAGCATGATCCGGTTGGCCGGGTCGACCAGCTCGGCGATCGGGACGCGTTCCACGGACTCGACCTCGTCGGGCGAGGCCGCGTGCACCGCCGAGGGCGTGTGCCACCAGGCGAGCACCGGCGTGACGCGGTTGTCGCTGTGGTCGAGGTAGAGCTCGGGCATGGTGCCGAGCACGTGGACGCCGCCCGGGTCGGCCCCGGTCTCCTCCT
>JABFVJ010000169.1 GCA_013362835.1 Nonomuraea sp.
ACCCATTGGGCGCGGCCGAGCACGGTGTGCGCTTCTCCAAGGCCAAGGGCCTCCGCCCGCCGCTGGACCTGCTGCCGGAGATCCCGGTCGCGGAGGTGTTCCCCCTGGAGCGGGCCGCCGACGCGCATCGGCGCAGCCAGGACGGGCACTTCCTCGGCAAGCTCGTCCTCAACACGGAAGCGTCCTTGCCGCGATAGCAGGCAGACTGTTCCCATGCTGGAAACCTCCGCCCGCCTGCTCAAGCTGCTCTCCCTGCTCCAGGCGCACCGCGAATGGTCGGGCCCGGAGCTCGCGACCCGGCTTCGGGTCTCGACCAGGACGATCCGCAACGACGTCGAGCGCCTGCGCTCGCTCGGCTACCCCGTGCACGCCACGCCCGGGGTGGCGGGCGGGTACCGGCTCGGGGCCGGGGCGGCGCTGCCGCCGCTGCTGCTCGACGACGAGGAGGCCGTCGCGGTCGCGGTCGGGCTCGGCAGGGCGGCGGGCGGCGGCGTGGAGGGCATCGAGGAGACGTCGGTGCGCGCGCTGGCCAAGCTGGAGCAGGTCCTGCCCGCCCGGCTGCGGCGGCGGGTGAACGCGCTCAACACGTACACGGTGCAGGTGCCGGGCACGGGCGGGCCGCCGGTGCCGCCCGAGGTGCTGACCACGATCGCGAACGCGGCCCGCGACCACGAGCGGCTGCGCTTCGACTACACCGGGCACGACGGCTCCTCGACGGTGCGGAGCGTGGAGCCGTACCGGCTGGTGCACCGGCGGGGGCGGTGGTACCTGGTGGCGTACGACGTCGAGCGGCGCGACTGGCGCACGTTCCGGGTGGACCGGGTGC
Organism: Nonomuraea sp.; assembly: GCA_013362835.1. The sequence goes on from JABFVJ010000169.1 coordinate 827, forward strand.
GCCCGCGTACGCCGACGGGCCCCCGGTTCACCCCGCGCGAGCTGCCCGGCGACGGCGACGTGGCCGCGTACGTGGAGAAGGGCGTCAGCACGGCGATGTGGCGCTACCGCGCGACGGTGCTGGTGCACGCGCCCGCCGACCAGGTCGCCGGGCTGCCGCTCGGGCTGGAGATCGAGCCGGCCGGCCCGGACACCTGCCTGGTCAGGCTGGGCGGCGACGACCTCGACGGGATGGCGGTGTGGATCGGCTTCATCGGGGTCGACTTCGAGGTGCTGGACCCGCCGGAGCTGGCCGAGGCGGTGCTGCGGCTCTCGGAACGCTACCGGCGGGGGGCGGCTCAGCGGGAGGCCAGGTAGTCCTCGCGCACCTTGGAGCGTGACAGCTTGCCCGTGGGCGTGCGCGGCAGCTGGTCGCGGTACTCGACGGCCTTCGGGTGCTTGAACCTGGCGATGCGCGGCACGCAGTGCGCGAGCAGCTCGGCGGTGAGCGCGGGGCCAGGCTCGGCCCCCTCGGCGGGCTGCACGAGCGCCACCACGTTGTGCCCCCACTCCTCGTCGGGCACGCCGATCACGGCCACGTCGGCGACCGCGGGATGCTCCAGCAGCGCGGCCTCGATCTCCGCCGGGTAGATGTTCACCCCGCCGGAGACGATCAGGTCGGTACGCCGGTCGCACAGGAACAGGAACCCGTCGTCGTCGAAGTAGCCGATGTCGCCGGGCGTGTACCACTCCCCCAGCATGCTGGCGGCCGTCTTGGCCGGGTCCTTGCGGTACTCGAAGTCGCCCATGCTCGACTTGACGTAGATCATGCCGGGCTCGCCGGGAGGCAGCTCCTTGCCGTTCTCGTCGCAGATCTTGGCCTCGAACGTCGGCGCGGGGCGGCCCACCGTGCCCGGCCTGGCCAGCCAGTCGTGCGGCTTGACGGAGAAGGCGATCGTGGACTCGGTCGAGCCGTAGTACTCGTACAGCACCGGGCCCCACCAGTCCATGATCCCCTGCTTGACGGCGACCGGGCAGGCGGCGGCCGTGTGGATCACCTGGCGCAGGCTCGACACGTCGAACGAGGCCCTGACCTCCTCGGGGAGCTGCAACATGCGGTGGAACATGGTCGGCACCATCATGGCGTTGGAGACGTGGTGGCGTTCGACCAGCCGCAGGATGTCGACCGGGTCGAACCTCGGCGTGATCACCACGGTGTGCCCGAAGTGCAGCGCGAACTGGGTGTGGGCGCACGGCGCCGAGTGGTACATCGGCGAGGTCACCAGGTGGACGGCGTCGCCGGGCGTGAGGTCGACGACCTCGCCGAGGAACCACACGTACAGCGGCACGATGGCCTCGGGCTCGGCGTCGGGCAGCTTGCGCTGCACGCCCTTGGGGAAGCCGGTGGTGCCGGAGGTGTACCACATGACCGCCCCGGCCGTCCGCTCGCCGGGCGCGTCCGTGGGCTGCCCTTCGGCCAGCCCCGACGTGCCGATCTCCCCGCCCGGTACGGCGTACTCGGCGCTGGTGACCACGACCTTGGCGTCGCAGTCGGACAGGATGTAGGCCACCTCGGGCTCGGTGAGATGCCAGTTGATCGGCACGTAGTAGAGCCCGATCTGGCCGGTCGCCATGAGCATGACGACGGCGTCGATGCCGTTGGGCAGCACGCCCGCGACCACGTCGCCCTTGCCGAGGCCGCGTGCCCGAAGGCCGTGGGACACCTGGTTGACCCGGGCGAGCAGGTCGCCGTAGGTCGTCCGGGTGTCGTCGGTGTCGATCACCGCGATCCGGCCGGGGTCGGCGGCGGCGATGGCGTAGAAGCCGGGAAGCCCACTGATGTCCATCTACATCTCCAGCAGTTCCGCGAGCCGGGCACGGTGGATCCTGGGCGGGCCGAGCAGCACCTCGTCGGCCTTGGCCCGCTTGTAGAACAGATGCGCGTCGTGCTCCCAGGTGTAGCCGATGCCGCCGTGCAGGAGCAGGTGGTCGCGGGCGACCTCGAAGCAGGCCCGGCCCACGTACGCCTGGGCCAGGGCGGCGGCGCCGGGCAGCTCGTCCGGTGACTCGTCGGCGGCCCAGGCGGCGTACCTGACGATCGACTCGGCCTGTTCGAGCTTGCCGTGCATGTCGGCGAGCTTGTGCTTGACGCCCTGGTACGAGCCGATGTAGCGGCCGAAGGCGACGCGGATCTTGGCGTAGGCGACGATGGCGTCGAGGGCGGCCCGCATCACGCCCAGCTGCTCGGCCGCGAGCGCCACGCACAGCCGGTCGCCGATCGTGCTGCCCTCGGGCGGCGCGCCGAGCACCCGGGCGGGGGCCTCGCGCAGGTCGACGCGGGCCTGGCCGCGGGTGAGGTCGAGCGTCTCCAGCGGGGTCCGGGTGACGCCGGGGCCGGCCAGCTCGACGGCGACCATCACCACGCCGTCGCCGCGGGGCGCGGGCGCCACCAGCACGTCGGCCTCCATGCCGGACAGCACCAGCGGGAGCGTGCCGGTCACGGCCTTGCCGTCGAAGGCGAGGTCGTCCTGGGGCTGGACGAGCGTGGCCGCGATGCGGCCCTCGGCGATGCCGCCCAGCAGCTCCTTGTCGGGCACCTGGGTGAGCGCGAGCGCGGTGAACGCCGTGGCGAGGAAGGGGCCGGGCAGCAGCGCGGCACCGGTCTCCTCCAGGACGACCGCGAGATCGGCGAGGCCCGCGCCGGCGCCGCCGTACTCCTCGGGGACGATCAGGCCGGACAGGCCGAGCTCGCCGTTGAGCCGGGCGTACACCTGCGGGTCGTGGCCCTCGCGGACCTTGGGGAGCGGCGAGGCGGCACGCAGGAACCCGCGTACGGCCTCGCGCAGCTGCTGCTGTTCCTGGCTGAGTACGAGCTTCACCCCTGCGTCCCCACCTTCAGGTCCTTGAACGGCACGGTCTTGTCCACCCTCGGCTCCGGCGGCAGCCCGAGCACCCGGTCGCCGACGATGTTGCGCATGATCTCGTTGGTGCCGCCGCCCAGCGCCATGCCGGGGGCCATGGCGATCGCCCTGGACAGCGGGTGGTCGCCGACCACGGACTCGGGCCCGGCGAGCTGGGTGGCGAGGTCGGCCTGGAACAGGGTCAGCTCGGCCAGCAGCAGCTTGGCGGCGCTGCCGCGGGCCCCGGGGAAGATCCCGGCCCTGGTCTCCTGGGCGAGCCGCTGGTTGAACAGCGCCAGCGCGCGACTGCGGATGTGCAGCTCGACGAGCTGGTCGCGGACCAGCGGGTCGCTGGTGTCGAGGCTCTCGCGCAGCGCCTCGAACGTGGCCGGGTTGTCCTTCTGGCCGCCCATGCCGACGCCGGCGGAGATCGACAGCCGTTCGTGCAGGAGGGTCGTGACGGCCACGCTCCAGCCGTCGTTGACCTCGCCCACGCGGTGCTCGTCGGGGATCGTGACGTTGTCGAAGAAGATCTCGTTGAAGTTGGCCCTGCCGGACATGTCCTTGAGCGGCCTGACGGTCACGCCGGGGTGGTGCATGTCCACCACGAACATGGTCAGGCCCCGGTGCTTGGGCACGTCCACGTCGGTGCGGGCGAGCAGGAGGCCCCAGTCGGCGTGGTGGGCGACCGAGGTCCACACCTTCTGGCCGTCGACGACCCAGGTGTCACCGTCGCGTACGGCCCGGGTCTGGAGGGCGGCGACGTCGCTGCCCGCGCCGGGCTCGGAGAAGAGCTGGCACCAGATCTCCTCGCCGCGCAGCAGCGGCCGGACGAACCGCTCGCGCTGCGCGTCGGTGCCCCGGTCGACCAGCGTCGGCCCGGTCATGCCGAGGCCGATGGAGAAGACGTACGTGGGGAGGGTGTGGTCGCGGGCCGCGGCGGCGAACGCGCGCTCCTCGGCCTGCGTCAGCCCCTGGCCGCCCCATTGCTCGGGCCAGGTGATGCCGGAGTAGCCGGCGTCGTAGAGCTTGGCCATGAATTCCTTGGCGCGGGCGACGGCGTCCGGCCCGGACTGATCGTCGGCCGGGACGTTGTCCCGCAGCCACTCCGCGGCGGCACGCCGATACTCTGCAAGGTCCACATCGACTCCTTGGCATCAGTGTTCACTTACTCTAGTCAGGTCCCCGCGGGACGCATAGAGCAATGATCTGGAGGCGTTTCTGCCAGTTTTGTCGCCGAATCTCCGCTAATTAGGACCGTGGCCACCATCTGTGGTCATCTGGTCACCGGGGGGATGGCGTGATCGAACGGCTCTGCCGATCCATGCGCACGCGCCTGGCGCTGATCGCGAGCGTCGCCATGGCGCTGCTCTGCGTCATGACCAGCTCACTCCTGCTGTACGCCGTCCACAACACGGCCGAGGGGTTCCGCAGGAACGAGGTGGTCAGCGCCGCCCTGCGCGTCGTCCACCTGATCAAGCGGAACAAGCTGCCGTCCGAGCTCCCGATCGGCCTCATCGGCCTCCAGGTCGTCGACGCCGCCGATCGGGTGCAGTCCTCCACCCCCAACCTCGCGGGCTCGCCCCGGCTGACCGCGGCGGAGCCCGGCCCCGACAACGCCAACCGCGTCGGCGAGCTGTGCGACCTGCCGCAGTTCGACCGCAAGTGCGTGGTCATGGTGGTCTTCCGGGTCTACGAGTCCGGCGGCGACTGGCTGGTCTACGCCTTCGGCCGCCAGGTTCCCTGGTACGTCGGCCCCGCCGTCATCGCCTTCCTGGCCGGAGTCTCCCTCGCGCTGGTCGCGCTGGCCTGGTTCGGCGTCTCGCGCGTGGTGGCGAGGACGCTGGCTCCGGTCCACAGCATCACCGAACGGCTCGACGCGATCACGGCCGGGGGCGGCGGGCTGCGCGTGCCCGTCCCCGAGAACGCCGAAGAGATCAAGACGCTGGCCGAGACCGCCAACCGCACGCTCGACCGGCTGGAGTCGGCGATGGAGCAGCAGCGCAGGTTCGCCTCCGACGCCTCCCACGACCTGCGCAGCCCGATCACCGCCATGCGCGCGCAACTGGAGGAGGCCCTGCTCGCCCCCGAGGAGACCGACTGGGCGCACTGCGGCCGGCAACTGCTGGCCAGCGTGGAGCGGCTGCAGAACATCGTCACCGACCTGCTGACGCTGACCAGGCTCGACGCGCGGGCCCCGGCCCGCCTGGAGCCGGTCGACCTGGCCGAGCTGGTCACGGCGGAGGCGTTGAGGCCGCGTTCGACGAAGCTGGTGACGACGTTGCAGCCCGGCGTGGTCGTCACCGGCGACCGGCTCAGGCTGGCCCGCCTGCTGACCAACCTGCTGGACAACGCCGAGCGGCACGCCGAGTCCACGGTCATCGTGACCCTGCGGCGCGACGCGCAGGCCGTGCTCGAAGTGCTCGACGACGGCGCGGGCATCGCGCCCGAGCACCGCGAGGCCGTCTTCAGGCGGTTCACCCGGCTCGAAGCCTCGCGCGACCGCGACGCCGGAGGCAGCGGGCTCGGCCTGCCGATCGCCCGCGAGATCGCCGGGATCCACGGCGGCACGCTCACCATCGAGGACTCCGGCGTGGGCGCCAGGTTCGTGCTGCGCCTGCCCGTCCGGCAGGACTGACGCGTGTTCAGGCACTGGTCCGTCTGCCGGCGGCTCACGATGGCCGCGCTGCTGTCCACGCTGGCCGGCTACACGGTCACCGCGCTGCTCGTCACGCCGGTCGCGCACACGATGGTCACCGGCTTCGTGACCGAGCAGACCGCGAGGGCCGCGCGCCGCATCGCCTCCGTCGTCCTGCGGGACGCCCCCGCCCATCTCCGGCCGGTCGCCGTCATCGAGGGCGTCGACCTCATCCAGGTCGTCGACGAGAAGGGCGTGATCCGCCAGTCGAGCCCGCGGCTGCTCGGCCGGCCGCCGCTCACCAGGAGCACCGCCACCGGCGAGGACTCGCGGATGGACACCCGTACCTGCACCGGCCAGGGATGCCTGATCACGGTGGGGTTCCGGGTGCACTTCCGCGGCGGGGAGAACTGGATGGTCTACGCGTACTCGCCGGAGGTTCCCTGGTACATCGGGCCGGCGTACGCGCTGGTGGTCGTGGCGGGCGTGCTGCTGTTCACCTCCGTCACGGGCGTGATGGCCTGGCTGACGGCCGGAAGGGCGCTCGCGCCCGTCGCGGCCATCCGGGACGAGCTGGCCGAGATCACCGCCACCGACCTCGGCCGCCGGGTGCCGAGGGGCGTGCACCACGACGAGCTCGACGACCTGGCCCGTACCGTGAACCAGACGCTCGACCGGCTGGAGCGCGCGGTGGAGCAGCAGCGCAGGTTCGCCTCCGACGCCTCCCACGACCTGCGCAGCCCGCTCACGGCGATGCGTACGCAGGTCGAGGAGGCGATGCTCGACCCCGACGCGGCCGACTGGCGCGAGACCGGCGAGCGGCTGCTGGAGGGCCTGGACCGGCTGCAGAACATCGTCACCGACCTGCTGACGCTGGCCAGGCTGGAGGCCGGCGCGCCGGGCCGCCGCGAGCCGGTGGACCTCGCCAGGCTGGTGGAGGACGAGCTGCGCCGCCGCCCGGAGGGCAAGCCGGTGACGCGGCGCCTGCAATCCGGCGTGGTCGTCGACGGCGACGCGCTGCGCCTGACCCGCCTGCTGGCCAACCTGCTCGACAACGCCCAAAGGCACGCGGATACCATGATCACTGTGACGGTGGGTGAACGTGCGGGACAGGCGGTGCTGGAGGTGCTGGACGACGGCGGGGGCATCGCGCCCGACCAGCGGGAGACCGTGTTCAGGCGGTTCACCCGGCTCGACGCCTCCCGCCGCCGCGACGCGGGGGGCACCGGCCTCGGCCTGTCCATCGCGCGGGAGATCGCCGGGGCCCACGGAGGCACGCTCACCATCGAGGACTCCGAACGCGGTGCCCGATTTGTCCTACAAATACCATTGATCAGTAGTTAGAGTTACTCGCTGTGACCCCCAGTTTCAGCCGATTAAGGCGTGAGGACCTCCTCAAGACGGCCTGCGAAGTGATCGCGGATCAAGGGTTCGGGCACACCAGGACCCTCGACATCGCCAGGGCGGCGGGCGTCAGCCAGGCGCTGCTCTTCTACCACTTCGACACCAAGGACCGGCTGTTCGCGCAGGCGTTCGGCTATGCCGCCAGGCTGCACCTGGAGGCGCTGTCCGACATCGAGGAGTCCGAGGCGA
>JABFVJ010000356.1 GCA_013362835.1 Nonomuraea sp.
GGGCCTGCCGGGGATGCGGCTGGTGGCCGGGGCCGTCATCGGGTGCGATCCGGCGCTGCCCGGCTGGGGGCCGGTGCCGGCGGTTCGCCGGGTGCTGACACGAGCGAAGGTGGACATGGGACGGGTGGCGGCGGTGGAGATCGTGGAGGCGTTCGCGGCGCAGGTGCTGGCCGTCACCGACGCGCTCGGCCTCGACCCGCTCGACGCCGACCGCGAACGGGTGTGCGCCGGTGGCGGCGCGCTCGCGCTCGGCCACCCGTGGGGCGCCTCCGGCGCGGTAGTGGTGACCAGGCTGTTCTCCCGGCTCGTACGCTCGGGCGCTCCGGCGGGGACGCTGGGGCTGGCGGCGGCGGCCGTCGGCGGCGGCCTGGGCGTGGCCGCGCTGTTCGAGGTGGTCGCGTGATCGAGTTCGCCGACGTGCACGTCCGGCTCGGCACGCGCGACGTACTGCGCGGCATCAGCGTGAAGCTGGACGAGCGCCGCGTCGGGGTGGTCGGCGCCAACGGGTCGGGCAAGAGCACGCTGGCCCGCCTGATCAACGGCCTGGCCGTGCCCACGTCCGGCCAGGTCACCGTGTTCGGCCTCGACACGCGCCGCCAGGCGGCCAGGATCAGGCGGCGGGTGGGGTTCCTGTTCACCGATCCCGACGCGCAGATCGTCATGCCGACCGTGGCCGAGGACGTGGCCTTCTCGCTGCGCCGCAAGGGCCTGGCCCGTGAAGAGGTCGATCGGCGCGTCCACGAGGTGCTGACGCGCTACGGCCTGGGCGATCACGCCGACCATCCCGCCCACCAGCTGTCCGGCGGTCAGAAGCAGCTGCTCGCGCTGTGCTCGGTCATGGTGCTCGAACCCGACGTCCTGGTCATGGACGAGCCCACCACGCTGCTCGACCTGCGCCACTCCCGCCAGGTCGCCGCGCTGCTGCGGGAGCTGCCGCAGCAGGTGGTGGCGGTCACCCACGACCTGCCGCTGCTGGCCGGGTTCGACCGGGTGCTGGTGCTCGACGCGGGCCGCGTCGTGGCCGACGGCCCGCCCGCCGAGGCGATCGGTCACTACACCGAGCTCATGGCGTGAACGGGGCGTACCTGCCGGGCGGTTCGTGGCTGCACCGGCTGCCCGCCGGGGTCAAGCTGCTGGGGCTGGCGTTGTCGTGCACGGGGCTCCTGCTGCTGCGCCCGCCCCTGGCCATGGCGGGGGCGGCGGCCGTGGTGGCGCTGCTGTACGCGTCCGCGCGGGTCGGCGGGCGGGCGGCCTGGGCGCAGGTCAGGCCGGTGCGCTGGTTCGCGGTGGCGCTGTTCGGCATGCAGCTGCTGTTCGCGGATCTGGACGCGGCGGTGGTCTCGACGTCGCGGGTGGTGCTGGCGGTGGCGCTGGCCGGTCTGGTGACGCTGACGACGCGCACGTCGGACATGCTCGCGACGCTGGAGCGGGGTCTGTCGCCGGTCAGGCGGGTGGGGCTGGATCCGTTCCGGCTGTCGTTGCTGCTGTCGCTGACCGTGCGGAGCGTGCCGGTGATGGCGGGGCTGGCCGTACGCGTCAGGGAGGCGCAGCGGGCCAGGGGGGTCGAGCGGAGCCTGCGGGCGTTCGCGGTGCCGCTGGTGGTGGGGGCGCTGCGGCACGCGGACGCGCTGGGCGAGGCGCTGTCGGCCCGCGGCGTGGACGACTGACCGCCCCGACATCACAAAGCGGACATAAGGCAGTTACAACTTACACCCGCACTTTTGGCAAAATATAGCCTTCTTGCGTAAAGAAACGACAAAACGGACATAGATCGTTCGTTTGCGCAAGGAGTTCTCACCCCGTGCTTCTCCCCAGGGCCTTGGCCGCCGCATGCCTGCTCGTCCCCCTTCCCCTCCTGCAGAGCACGGCGTACGCGGCCACGTACTGCTCGATCCCCGACACCCCCGCGCTCACCGCCCAGGAGTCGGGGCCCCGCGAGGGCTACCTGGCCGGCTCGGGCAGCGACGGGTTCGTGGACTGGATCTATCCCAGCCCCAAGCCCGCCGCCAAGGAGCCGACCGCCGCGCAGCGGCGCGACTACGCCGGCTTCCCCAACCTCAGCGCCGTCGACGTCGTCGGGCCCGACGGCACCCCGGGACAGAAGCTGATGGCCACCTGGTCGACCAACGTCGACGCGGTCATGGCCCAGACCAGCGCCATGGCCGTCTCCGACGACGGCGGCGTCACCTTCGGCCCCGCCCGCGCCACGCCGCTGCGCGAGGCCCCTGTGCAGCTGCTCGACGGCCGCATGTTCGGCACCGCGTACTACCTGACCAGGGTCGACGCCCGTACCAACGAGCTGGGCGTGCACACCTCCACCGACCTCGGCGAGACCTGGACGACCGTCAAGGCGTCCTTCACCAGCCCGGACGAGCTCGTCGGCGGCGGCGTCGCGCACGGCGTGCCGATCCAGCTGCCCGACGGCACCATCCTGGTCACCGTCTACGCCCGCTACACCGCCACCGGCGACAAGTACCAGGCCGAGGTGTACGCCAGCACCGACGGCGGCAAGTCGTTCGCCCGCCGCGGCGTCGTCGCCCGCTCGGCCGGCACCGCCACCTACAACGAGACGGCCGTCGAGCAGACCGCCGACGGCAGCCTGCTGGCGGTCATGCGCAAGGACGGCGGCACGTACTCCACGCTGGCCTGGAGCCGTTCGACCGACGAGGGCCGCACCTGGTCGGCGGTGCGCGACCTGCAGCTGTCCGGGCAGAGCTGCACGGTGCGCGGCGTGGCGCCGCGCCTGCTGCTCATGCCCAACGGCGTGCTCGTGCTCAGCGCCGGCCGTCCTGACAACTGGCTGGCCGTCTCCGCCGACGGCCGCGGCGACTCCTGGACGCAGCAGCGCGTGACGTACCACAACCGCGACGGCGTCTACGACGCGCACGGCTCGTCCGGCTACACCGGCCTGGCCGCCGTCGGCGCCAACCGCCTGGTGCAGGTCTTCGACAACTGCAAGCTGCCGGGCGTCAAGGCCGACGGCACCCTGAACGAGACCGCCTGCCCGGCGAGCGGCAGGTTCGAGAACGGCAGCTGGTACGCCATCAAGCGCCGCCACCTGGACATCCTCACCCCCGGCGCAGGGAAGATCGACCTGGCCGCCAAGCACCGGGCCGGCGAGCTGACCCTCGACACCACCATGACGTGGGCCGGCCCCGCCCACCCGCGCGTGCGCCCCGACGGCGCCTTCGACGGCAGCACCGCGTACTGGTCCAGCGCGATCTCCCAGGGCCCCGGCGAGTACGTCATGCACCTCGACCGCGACTACACCTTCTCCAAGGTCGGCCTCAGCCTGCGCCCCGGCCACGCCGCGAGCGCCCGCGTCTACGTCTCCCAGGACGGCTCCACCTGGGGCGAGCCCGTCGCCACGGTCACCGACCGGGTCGACTACGCGCTGCGCTACCAGCCGGTGACGGCCACCGGACGGCACGTCAAGATCGTCGTCGAGCCCGCGCCGGGCTGCGACCCGGAGATCGGCGACAGCTGCGCCGTGCTCAACGAGGTCGAGCTGTACTCCACGACCGACACCTTCGACAACGACCCGATCTGGCTGCGCCCGCGCGGGTACACGAGCCTGTCGGCGGCGTGGGTGTCGCCGTACGCGGTGGGGGCCGACCGGGCGCTGACCCTGTCGGACAAGTCCACGAGCCTCATGGCCAAGGCCGCCCGTACCACGACCGCGAGCGCCCGCAAGACGCTGGAGTTCCGCTACCGGCCGGTCAGCGTGGCCAACTCGTTCCTGTTCACGGTGACGAGCGGATCGACGCAGGCGTACCACCTGAGCATCAGCAAGGCCGGGTCGATCAGCCGCTACGACGCCTCGGCCAGGAAGTGGAGCACGCTGGCCCCGGCCGGCACGGTCGGCGACGGCTGGACCAGGATCCGCCTGGAGGCCACCACCTCCTCGGCCACCCTGTACGCCGGCGACCGCCAGATCGCCACGCTGCCCCGCACCGCCGCCGTCACCTCGATGAACGGCTACGCCTTCAGCAGCGCGGGCACCGCACCCACCGGTGACGAGGCGCTCTTCGACGACGTACGCTTCGAGGACCGCTAGCCAGGCCTGTCTTGCGCCGCTTCGACGGCCCGTGCCTATGATCACGCCATGCCTCCCCTCACGCTGCCCCGCCAGCACGCCCGCACGGCCCGCTTCACGTACGGCGTCCCCAGGGACTTCACGGTCTCCCCTGACGGCGACCGCGTGATCTTCCTCAGGTCGTCGTCCGGCGACGACCCGGTGAACCGGCTGTGGTCGCTGACGACGGCCACGGGGGAGGAGCGGCTGCTCGCCGACCCGGGCGCCCCCGCGCCCGGAGCGATGTTGTCGGAGGCCGAGCGCGCCCGCAGGGAACGCACCCGCGAGCGCGCCTCCGGCATCGTCGCCTACGCCACCGACGCCGCGGTCACCAAGGCCGTCTACGCGGTCGACGGCGCGCTGCACACCGTCGACCTGCTGACCGGCGAGCAGGTCGCGCTCGGCCTCACCGGCTCCGACCCGCGTCTCGACCCCACGGGGCGGCACGTCGCGTTCGTCTCGGGCGGCGCGCTGCACGTGGGCGAGCGGCCGCTGCTCGTGCCCGACGGGACCGACGTGACGTGGGGGCTGCCCGAGCACGTGGCGGGCGAGTCGATGGGCCGCCACCGCGGCTACTGGTGGTCGCCCGGCGGCGACCGGCTGCTGGCGGCCCGCGTCGACAACGCCGGCGTGCAGAAGTGGTGCCTGGCCGACCCGGCCGAGCCCGGCAGGCCGCCGCGGTCCATGGCCTACCCGCCGGCCGGCACGGTCAACGCCGACGTGTCGTTGTGGCTGGTCACGCTGGAGGGCCGGCGTACCGAGGTGGTATGGGACCGGGCGGCCTTCGAGTACGTGGCGGCGGTGTCGTGGACCGGGCAGGGCCTGCTGGTGCTGGTGCAGAGCCGTGACCAGCGCACCACGCGCGTCCTTGAGGCCGATCCGGCGAGCGGCGCGACCACCGTGCTGCGCGAGGACACCGACGACGCCTGGCTGGAGCTGGTGCCGGGCGTCCCCGCGCGCACGACGGCGGGCGAGCTGGTCTGGACCGTGGACCGCGACGACACCCGCCGCCTGATGGTGGGCGACGACGTGGTGACGCCGCCCGGCCTTCAGGTGCTGCAGATCCTGTCCGTCGACGGCGACACCGTGCTCGTCCAGGCGTGCGAGGAGCCGACCGAGCGCCACCTGTACTCCTTCTCGCGGGCGGGCGGCCTGGTCAGGGTCACCTCCGAGCCCGGCGTGCACACCGGTGTCCGGGCGGGCGGCCTGACGGTCGTGGTGCGCCGCGCGCTGGAGGAGCACGGCGTGCGGGTGAGCGCGGGCGAGCGGGAGATCGCCTCGCACGTCGCGGCCCCCGTGCTGCGGCCGCGGGTGGAGCTGGTGTCGCTGGGCAAGCGGGAGCTGCGTGCCGCGCTCATGTTCCCGTCGGGCCACGAGCCGGGCTCGCGGCGGCTGCCGGTCCTGCTCTCGCCGTACGCCGGGCCCGGAGGCGCGCGGGTGCTGCGTGACCTGGACCGTTTCACGATCGAGCAGTGGTTCGCCGACCAGGGGTTCGCGGTGCTGGTCGCCGACGGGCGCAGCACGCCGGGGCGCGGGCCCGCCTGGGAGCGCGCCGTCCGCTTCGACAAGCTCAGCGTCGTCCTGGAGGACCAGGTCGACGCGCTGCACGCGGCCGCCGCCCGCCACCCCGATCTCGACCTGGGCCGGGTGGCGATCCGCGGCTGGTCCTACGGCGGCTACCTGGCGGCCGCGGCCGTGCTGCGGCACCCCGACGTCTTCCACGTGGCAGTCGCCGGCGCCCCCGTCACCGACGCCCGCCTGTACGACACCCACTGGCAGGAGCGTTACCTGGGCCACCCCGACGAGCACCCCGACGCCTACGACCGCAGCTCGCTCCTGGCCGACGCGCCGCGTCTGGAACGTCCGCTGATGCTGGTGCACGGTCTGGCCGACGACAACGTCTTCGCCGCCCACACGCTGCGCCTGTCGGCCGCGCTGCTGGCGGCGGGCCGCCCGCACACCGTCCTGCCGCTGTCGGGGGCCACGCACATGGCGGCGCAGGAGGAGGTGGCCGAGAACCTGCTCCTGCTGGAGCTGGACTTCCTGCGCCACCACCTATCCCAGGTTTGACTTATATAAGCGTCTCCTGAAACACTGAGGTCGTGCACGCGTTCGACGTCCTCGGCGATCCGGTCCGCCGCCGGATCCTGGAGCTGCTCGCCGGCGGCGAGCAGAGTTCCGGCGAGGTCACCGCCGTCATCCAGCGGGAGTTCGGCATCTCGCAGCCGGCCGTCTCCCAGCACCTGCGGGTGCTGCGCGACAACGGGTTCGCCAGCGTGCGGGCCGAGGGCACGCGACGGCTCTACGCCGTGGAGTTCGCGCCGCTGCGAGAGGTCGATCTCTGGCTCGACCATTTCCGCCGGTTCTGGGACCAGCGCCTCGACGCGCTGGCCACCGAACTCGCGCGGGGCAAGAAAAGGAGACGTGATGGACAGTCTTGACGAGATATCGAGAATCCGGCGCGAGCTGAAGGACGGCGAGCGCAAGACCGTGGTGCTGAGCCGCCACTACGACGCCGACGTGGAGGACGTCTGGCACGCCTGCACCGACGCCGAACGCCTCGCCCGCTGGTTCCTGCCCGTCAAGGGCGACCTGCGGCTCGGGGGGACGTACCAGCTGGAGGGCAACGCGGGCGGCGAGATCCTGCGGTGCGAGCCGCCGTCCCACCTCAAGGTGAGCTGGTTGTACGGCGAGGACCCCGGCTTCTCCGAGGTCGAGGTGACGCTGTCGGCCGAGGACGACGGCACGCTGTTCGAGCTGCGCCACACGGCCGAGGTGCCACCCGAGATGTGGGGGCAGTTCGGCCCCGGCGCGGTCGGCGTCGGCTGGGACCTGGCGCTGCTCGGCCTCGGCCTCTACCTGGCGGGCGGGTCGATGACCGAGAAGGACGGCTTCGAGTCCACCGAGGAGGGCAGGGTCTTCATCACCGCCAGCAGCCAGGCGTGGGGCGCCGCCTTCGAACAGGCGGGCGCCCCGCCCGAGACGGCCGCCGCCGCAGTCGCCGGCACCACCGCCTTCTTCCTGCCACGACCGGACGAGGAGACCCAGAGATGACGCAGAAGACCACGACGTTCCTCATGTTCCAGAACGGCGACGCCGAGGAGGCCATGACCTTCTACGTGTCCCTGTTCGGCGACTCCAAGGTGGTGGACGTCTCCCGCTACGGCCCCGGCGAGCCGGGCGCCGAGGGCACGGTCAAGCACGCCACGTTCACCCTGGCGGGCCAGGAGTACATGTGCATCGACAGCAACGTGCAGCACGGGTTCGGCTTCACCCCGTCGATCTCCATCTGGGTGGCGTGCGACACCGAGGAGGAGATCGACCGCCTGTACGCGACCCTGCTGGAGGGCGGCCAGGCCCTGATGGGCCTCAGCTCCTACGGCTTCAGCACCAAGTTCGGCTGGGTCAACGACCGCTTCGGGGTGTCCTGGCAGCTCAACCTGGCCTGACGGGCGGTCAGGCCAGGCTCTGGCCGCCGTCCACGGTGAGCACGGTCCCGGTCACGAAGTTGTTGGCCATGAGGAACAACGACGCCGAGGCCGCCTCCTGCGCGGTGCCGAACCGGCCGAGCGGCGAGCTCAGCCCGGCGGCGGCCACGGCCTCGTCGCCGTCCAGGCCCATGGTGCCGCGCGAGAGCGGGGTGTCCACGATGCCGTACCTGACGGCGTTGACGCGCAGCCGCCGGGGCGCGAGCTCGACGGCGAGGGTCCTGGTGAGCCCTTCGACGGCGCCGAGTATCGCGATGGCGGCGGCCGCGCCGGGGATAGGCCGCTGCAGGTAGAGCCCGGAGCTGAAGGTGATCGAGCCGCCGGGCTCCATCACGCGGGCGGCGGCGCGGGCCGCGCCGTA
>JABFVJ010000513.1 GCA_013362835.1 Nonomuraea sp.
AGCGGCGCGATCCGCCCAGGAGTTCCCCCCTCCGGTGCCCGGCCCGTACGACGGAGGAGAAACCCGGCATGCTTGATCTCGATCCACCGTTCCGCCCGGTTC
This sequence comes from Nonomuraea sp., assembly GCA_013362835.1. The sequence continues at coordinate 103 of JABFVJ010000513.1, forward strand.
GCCGGGTGGAGGGTTACCTGCCGCTGGAGGACCTGGGCCTCATCGGCGACGGCACGACGGCCGCGCTGGTCGGCCTCGACGGTTCGATCCCGTGGTTGTGCCTGCCGAGGTTCGACAGCGATCCCCTGTTCTGCGGGCTGCTGGATCACCGGCAGGGCGGGCATTTCACGCTGACCGTGGAGGACCTGGTGGAGGCCCGCCAGCGCTACGAGCCCGACACCGCGGTGCTGGTGACCGAGTTGCGCTCCCGTACCGGGCTGGTCAGGATCACCGACGCGCTGGCCCTGCGCGCCGGCGCCGATCTCAGCGACGACGCGGGCAGCAGCAGGTGCGAGCTCGTCCGCTCGGCCGTCGTCCTGGCGGGGTCCGTACGGCTGCGGGCGGAGCTGGAGCCTCGCGGCGGCGCGCAGTCGCGGATCCTCGGCAGCGGCCTGGAGGTACGGGCCGCCCGGCGCCCGGACCTGCGCCTGCATCTGCGCTCCAACCGCCCCCTGGCGGGGTTGCGCACCGAGCACGACCTGACCGAGGGCGAACATCTCGATCTGGTGCTGTCGTGGGGCCGCATCCACCGCCACCACCGGTTCGACCCCGGCGCGATACTGACCGGGACCGCCGACGCGTGGCGCCGCTGGATGACCAAGTGCGGCTACGACGGCCCGCAGGAACCGCTGGTCAGGCGCTCGGTGATCACGTTGAAACTGTGCGACGACTGGGTCAACGGCTCGCTGGTCGCGGCCCCCACCTCCTCGTTGCCCGCGCCCATCGGGGGCGTCCGCAACTGGGACTACCGCTACACCTGGATCAGGGACGCCGCCTACGCCGTGTTCGCGCTGCGCCGCGTCGGCTTCGGCGAGGAGGCCGACGCGTTCCTCGGGTGGGTGCTCGACGCCTTCGAACAGAGCGGCCAGCCGCGGATCATGTACACGCTCGGGGGCGAGTTCGTCCCCGAGGAGGTCCAGGACGGCGGCCTGGAGGGCTACCGGGGCTCCGGGCCGGTGCGGTGGGGCAACGGCGCGGCCGACCAGCGCCAGCACGACGTCTACGGCGAGGTGCTGGACTGCGCCGACCAGTGGCTGCGCCCCGGCCGCGAGCTCCAGCCCGCGCTGTGGTCGGGCCTGGCGGAGCTGGCCGAGGCCGCCGCGCACACGTGGCGGCAGCCGGACCAGGGCATCTGGGAGGTACGCAGCGAAGGCCGCGTCTTCACCTATTCGACCGGGATGTGCCAGGTGGCCCTGGACCGGGCCGCGGCGATCGGTGAACGGCTCGGCCTGTCCGGGCAGGTCGCGACCTGGCGCGCCGCCGCCGACAAGCTGCGCCGCCTCATCCTGGAACAGTCCTGGGACGAGAGTGCGCAGTGCCTGAGCGAGCACCTCGACGGCGGCGGCGACCTGGACGCCAGCCTGCTCGCCCTCCCGCTGCGCAAGGTCGTCCCCGCCGACCATCCGCGGATGGCGGCCACCACCGCGGCCATCGCCGAGCGCCTGTCCGCCGGCGACGGCCTGCTCTACCGCTACCTGCACGACCGCTCCCCCGACGGCCTGCCCGGCGACGAGGGCGCCTTCGTCCTGTGCAGCTTCTGGCTGGTCGACAACCTGATCCTGCAGGGCCACCTCGAACGCGCCGAGGACCTGTACGCCTCCCTCTGCGCCCGCGCCAGCCCGCTCGGCCTCCTGCCGGAGCAGATCGACCCGTCGACCGGCGTGTTCATGGGCAACTTCCCGCAGGCGTTCAGCCACATCGGGATCATCGCCAGCGGCGTCAACCTCGCGCGGGCGAGGGCGGGATCCTGATCCGGCTTTGCCATGTCTTCGCACGTCAAGCGGGTTCCGGAGAGCGAGCCGGGTAGGACATCGAGGGGCGGTGGAGAGCTTACTCCCGCGCCGTGGAAGGGCCGGGCGGGCCGGCCGACGTCAGCCGGTCAGGAGTGCCTCATGCCACCGACGACGAGCGCCCCGGAGGGGCTGCGGAGCCGCGCCTGGTGGGACAACCCGCACAACCCCGGCATGACGGCCCTGTACCTCGAACGGTTCCTCAACTACGGGCTCACCCCGGCGGAGCTCCGGTCCGGCCGGCCGATCATCGGCATCGCCCAGACGGGCAACGACCTGGTCCCCTGCAACCGGCACCACCTCGACCTCGCCGCCCGGGTCAGGGACGGGATCCGCGACGGCGGCGGCATCCCGATGGAGTTCCCCGTCCACCCGCTGCAGGAGACGGGCAAACGCCCCACGGCGGCGCTGGACCGCAATCTCGCCTATCTCGGGCTGGTGGAGGTGCTGTACGGGTACCCGCTCGACGGCGTCGTCCTGACGACGGGCTGCGACAAGACCACGCCCGCGTGCCTGACCGCGGCGGCGACCGTGAACATCCCGGCGATCGTCCTGTCCGGCGGGCCGATGCTCAACGGGTACTACGACGGCGGCCGGGTGGGGGCGTCCGGCTCGGGGCTGGTGATCTGGGAGTCGAGGAGGCTGCTCGTCGCCGGGGAGATCGACGCCGACGAGTTCATGGCGCGCGTGGCCGCTTCCGCGCCCAGCATCGGGCACTGCAACACGATGGGCACCGCGCTGTCGATGAACAGCCTGGCCGAGGCGCTGGGCATGTCGCTGCCCGGCTGCGCGGCGATCCCGGCCCCCTACCGGGAACGCGCGCAGATGGCCTACGACACCGGCCGCCGCGCGGTGGACCTGGTCCGCGAGGACCTCACCCCGCGCAAGATCATGACCCGGCCGGCGTTCGAGAACGCGATCGTGGTCGCGTCCGCCATCGCCGCGTCGACCAACGTGCCGATCCACGTCAACGCCATCGCCCGCCACGTCGGGGTGGAGCTGTCCAACCAGGACTGGCAGCGCGTCGGGGCCGACGTCCCGGTGCTGGTGAACCTCGCCCCGGCCGGCGCGTTCCTCGGCGAGGACTTCTACCAGGCCGGCGGCGTCCCTGCGGTCATGCGGTCGCTGCTGACCGCCGGGCTCCTGCACGGCGACGTCGTGACGGCCTCCGGTCGTACCGTGGCGGAGAATCTGGAGGGCGTACCGACCGGCGATCCCGTGGTCATCCGCCCGCTCGACGAGCCCGTCGCCCGGCAGGGAGGGCTGCTCGTCATGACCGGGAACCTGTTCGACTCCGCGATCATGAAGAGCTCGGTCATCACCGACGAGTTCCGCGCCCGCTACCTGCCCGATCCGGCGGGCCCGGCGGTGTTCGAGCTCCGCGCCGTCGTCTTCGACGGGCCCGAGGACTACCACGCCCGCATCGAGGACCCCGAGCTGGGCATCGACGAGGGCTGCGTCCTCGTCATGCGCTACGCGGGCCCGATCGGCTATCCGGGATCGGCCGAGGTGGTGAACATGGAGGTGCCCGCCGCCCTCCTCCGGGCGGGCGTCACCGCGCTGCCCACGCTCGGCGACGGCCGCCAGAGCGGCACCTCCGACGCGCCGTCCATCCTCAACGCCAGCCCCGAGGCGGCGGCCGGCGGGAACCTCGCCATCCTGCGCACCGGCGACCGGATCCGGATCGACATGGACGCCGCGCGCGTCGACGTCCTCCTGACGGAGGAGGAGATCGCCGCGCGGTGGGCCGGGTACACGCCGCCGCCGCTGGAGAACCAGACGCCGTGGCAGGAGATCCACCGCTCGACCGTGGGGCAGCTCGACAGCGGGGGCTGCATGGAGCTCGCCGTGTCGTACCAGGACCTCGTACACACCAAGGGGATTCCGCGTGACTCGCACTGACTCCAGAGGCACGATCATGATCGCCGACTCCGACTTCGGCGACGTGGACGTCGAACGCCCGATCGTCGAGGCCGCCGGGTTCGAGCTGCTCGCCGCGCAGTGCAAGACCGAGGACGAGGTGATCGAGAAGGGCCGCGACGCCGACGGCGTGCTGACCCAGTACGCGCGGATCGGCGCCCGCGCCATCGACGCGTTCACCCGCTGCAGGGTGATCGCCCGCTACGGCACCGGCGTGGACATCGTCGACGTCGACGCCGCGACCAGGCGCGGCATCCAGGTCACGAACGCGCCGAACGACTGGTGCGCCGAGGAGGTCGCCGACCACGCCGTCGCGCTCTGGCTCGCCGCCGCCCGCAGGATCTGCGCGTACGACCGGGCGACCCGGCAGGGCGTCTGGCAGTGGCAGACCGGGCAGCCGATCTGGAGACTGCGCGGACGCGTGCTCGGCCTGCTGTCCTTCGGCGCCATCGCCCGGCTCATCGCCGGACGCGCCCAGGCGTTCGGCGTCGAGGTCTGGGCGTACGACCCGTTCCTCGACGAGGCCGAGATCCGGTCGCGCGGCGTGCGGCCTGTGTCGTTCGACGCGCTGGTGGAGGGGTCCGACTACCTGGTGATCCAGTCGCCGCTCACCCCGGAGACGCACCACACGTTCGACCGGGCGACGCTGCGCAGGATGAAGCCGACCGCCGTGCTCGTCAACACCGCGCGCGGTCCCATCGTGGAGGACGCGGCGCTCCACGACGCGCTCACCGAAGGCTGGATCGCCGGGGCGGCGCTGGACGACCTGGAGGAGGAGCCGGCCAAACAACGCGACTGGCGGCCGCGCAACCCCCTGTTCGACCTGCCCAACGTGATCGTCACACCGCACGCCGCCTACTACTCCGAGCAGGCCGTCGGCGCCGTCCGGCGCATCGCCGCCGAGGAGGCCGTACGCGTGCTCACCGGGCGGCCGGCCCTGTCGCCGGTCAACGACGTGACCGCCGGTGCCCGCAGGTAGGGCCGCATTCTTCTCACAACAGGCCGAATCGTAAAGTGAGCACGATCGCACCGAAGTAGGGAGTACCTGTTGCACGAGAAACTGTCGTTGATCTACGACAACGTCCTGCGCCGCAACCCCGGCGAAGTCGAGTTCCACCAAGCGGTGCGTGAGGTGCTCGAAAGCATCGGCCCGGTTCTCGGCAAGCATCCCGAGTACGCCGAATCGAAGATCATCGAGCGGATCTGCGAGCCCGAGCGGCAGATCATCTTCCGGGTGCCGTGGGTCGACGACCAGGGCGAGGTGCAGATCAACCGCGGTTTCCGGGTGGAGTTCAACAGCGCGCTGGGGCCGTACAAGGGCGGGTTGCGTTTCCACCCGTCGGTCTACCTGGGCATCGTCAAGTTCCTCGGGTTCGAGCAGATCTTCAAGAACAGCCTGACGGGCCTGCCGATCGGCGGCGGCAAGGGCGGGTCGGACTTCGATCCCAAGGGCCGCTCCGACCGCGAGGTGATGGGCTTCTGCCAGAGCTTCATGACCGAGCTGTACCGGCACATCGGCGAGTACACCGACGTGCCGGCCGGTGACATCGGCGTCGGCGGGCGCGAGGTCGGCTACCTGTTCGGCCAGTACAAGCGCATCACCAACCGCTACGAGTCCGGCGTGATCACCGGCAAGGGCCTCGTGTACGGCGGCGCGCAGGTACGCACCGAGGCCACCGGCTACGGGTGCACGTTCTTCGTCGAGGAGATGCTCAGGGCGCGCGGCACGTCGTTCGACGGCAAGCGGGTCGTGGTGTCCGGCTCCGGCAACGTGGCGATCTACACGATCGAGAAGGTCGAGCAGCTCGGCGGCGTCGTCGTGGCCTGCTCCGACTCCTCCGGCTACATCGTCGACGAGAAGGGCATCGACCTGAACCTGCTCAAGCAGATCAAGCAGGTCGAACGCGGCCGCCTCGACACGTACGCCGCGCGCCGGGGCGAGCACGTCACGTTCGTGCCGGGGCGCAGCGTGTGGGAGGTGCCCTGCGAGGTGGCGATGCCGTCGGCCACGCAGAACGAGATCACCGGGCGCGACGCCGCGTTCATGGTGGACAACGGCTGCGTCGCGGTCGGCGAGGGCGCGAACATGCCGACCACGCCGGAGGGCATCAAGCTGTTCGTGGAGGCGGGCGTCGCGTTCGGGCCGGGCAAGGCGGCCAACGCGGGCGGGGTGGCGACCAGCGCCCTGGAGATGCAGCAGAACGCCAGCCGCGACACGTGGACGTTCGAGTTCTCCGAGCGGCGCCTCCAGGAGATCATGAAGGACATCCACGGCCGCTGCCTGCAGACCGCCGACGAGTACGGCATGCCGGGCGACTACGTGGCCGGCGCCAACATCGACGGCTTCCGCCGCGTCGCCGACGCCATGCTGGCCCTCGGCCTGATCTGACCCCACCGACCCCACGACCGCCGGCTTCGCTCATGTTCGCCGTGGCGCGGCGGGGGTGGGCGGGGCGGGCCGGGCGGCGCCCGACTGGCGTGGTGCCGCGCTCTCACGGTGACTCTCCGTTACCTTGCGAGGTGGATGGGGGGAATCCGCAGTGAATGATGCGCTTGGGGCCGTGTCCCGCAGAATGTTTGTCAGTGGCGTGTTCGCCGCCGCTCTGGGCGCGGCCCCCGCGGCCGCCGCCAGGGCGTCCACGGGGAGAGCCGCCACCGGACCGTCCACGGGAAGCGCCGGGGTCGGCGCGGGACGAGCGGCCGCGGGAAGGGCCGCTGGGGTAAGCGCGGAAAGAGCGGCCGTGGGGAGGGCCGCCGAGGCGGCCGGGGGTGTGGTGTTGCGGGCCCGGCCCGCCACCGTTCACCTCGGCGGGCGCGACCTGTCCACCTGGACCTACGACGGCGAGCTGCCCGGCCCGACCATCAGGGCCGTGGCCGGCGGCACCGTACGGGCCAGGCTCGTCAACGACCTGCCCGAGGCGACCACCGTGCACTGGCACGGCATCAGGATCGCCGCGGCCATGGACGGCGCCCCCGGCTTCTCGCAGCAGGCGACCCGGCCGGGCGAGACGTTCGACTACGTGTTCACCGTCCCCGACCCCGGCACGTACTTCTACCACTCCCACGTGGGCATGCAGAGCGACCGCGGCCTCTACGGCCCACTCATCGTGGCAGACCCGGACGAACCGCTCGAATACGACCAGGAGTTCACGGTCGTGCTCGACGACTGGCAGGACGGCGTCAACGGCACCCCCGACGACGCCCGGCACCGGGTGAACACCACCGAGCACGACGAGACCCTGACCAGCCCGGTCCTCGGCGGCACCTCGGGCCACGTGCGTTACCCGTACTACCTGGTCAACGGCCGTACGGCGGACCGGCCCACGACGTACGTCAGCCGCCCGCGCACCCGGGCCAGGTTCCGGGTGATCAACGCGAGCGCCGACACCGCCTTCCGCGTCGCGCTCGGCGGGCACCGCCTGACCGTCACCCACACCGACGGGTTCCCCTGCAAACCCGTCACCGTGGACACGTTCGTGATCGGCATGGGCGAGCGGTACGACTTCGTCGTGACGCTGGAGGCGGGGGCGTTCCCGCTGATGGCGATGGCGGAGGGCAAGAGCGGGCGGGCGTTCGCGGTGGTGCGGACCACGCACGGCGCCCGCAGGCCGTCGCCGGACGGCAAGGTGCCCGAGCTGCAACGGCAGATGCTGAAATATCAGGACCTGCGGGCACGACGCCGCGACCGCCTCCGCCGGCCGTCCAGGACCGTCACCGTCAAGCTCGGCCTGCGCATGCGCGCCGGCGGCAACGAGTGGCTGCTCAACGGCCGCCTGGCGAGCGATCCGATGCGGCTGCGGGTCGACCGGGGTGAGACGATCAGGATCGTGCTGCACAACGACACGCACATGTGGCACCCGATGCACCTGCACGGCCACACGTTCCAGGTGCGGACGGACGACCGTGGCGGGCCGAGGAAGGACACCGTGAACGTCATGCCGTACAAGCGCCTGGAGATCGACGTGCACGCCGACAACCCCGGCGAGTGGATGTTCCACTGCCACAACCTCTACCACCAGGAGCAGGGCATGATGGGCGTGTTCGGCTACGGCAAGGCGCCGCGGC
>JABFVJ010000191.1 GCA_013362835.1 Nonomuraea sp.
CACGCGTACGGACGCGCCCAGTGAGCGTTCGATGGTCGCGCGGTGGTAGCGCAGCAGGGGGTTGTGCCAGCCGGTCGCGGTGGCCTTCTTCGCGTACGTCAGCGCCTCACCCGCCCGCCCCGCCTTGAACAGGGCCCAGGCGAGGGCGTCGGCGGCGACGAGGTTGGGGTTGCGGGCGTACTCGGCCCTGGCGTGGCGTACGGCGGCGGCCGGGTCGCCGTGGTCGGCCTCGAACTCGGCCCACGTCAGGTCGTCGCGCACCCCCGCCGCCTGGAAGAGCCGGCGCTGGGCCCGCAACAACGTCCAGTCGGCGGGTCGGCCCGCTTTGATCCTGGTCTCGCCCTGTTCGATGAGGTACTGGGGAAGCGGCAGACGGGCGACGACGCGGTCGTAGAGGGCGAGGGCTTCGGTCAGGCGGCCGGTGAGCGCGGCGGTCCTGGCCTGGCCGGCGAGGGCGGGGGTGTAGGCGGGGTAGGCGGCGAGGGCCTTGGCGTACCAGTCGGCGGCGGTGGTCAGGTCTCCCGAGTGGAAGGCGAGTTCGCCCAGGTAGTAGCGGACGTAGGCGAGGTCGGGGGGCGACCAGGCGTCGTCGTGGGCGTACTGGAGGAACCTGCGCGCGGCGGCCCGGTCGCCGCGCAGCTCGGCGGCGTAGGAGGCGCGGGCGAACGCGGGCACCCCCGGGTGCAGCCCCATCATCCTGTCCACGGCCCGCTGGGCGCCGCGCAGGTCGCCGAGCTGGGTGCGGGCGTCGGCCAGTACGCCGTACGCGGCCGAGCCGTAGGGGTTGGCGGCGATGGCGCGTTCGGCGAGGCGTACGGCCTCGGCGAAGTCGTGGCGGCCGGCCGCGAGGGCCGCCTGTCCGGTCAGGACGGCGTCGTCGCCGGGACGGAGCTCGGCGGCGGTGCCGAGGGCGCCTTCGGCCTTGGTGTAGTACGACGGGTCGCCGGTGACCCTGGCCTGGTCGACGTACTGGGTGGCGAGCCGGGCCCAGCCGCGGTAGTCGCCGGGCACCCGCTTCAGCCGCTGCTGGAGCGTCTCGGCCGCGGTCCCGGCCGGCCGGGACGCGGGCGCCGCCGAGAACGACAGGATCGTGAAGATCGTGGCGCCGGCCAGGACGAGACCGGCGAGGAGGGCGAGTGATCGCATGCGTAAGGCTCCGGAGATCGCTGTGGGGCCGGCCGGCCGTGACGGGGAGCACGGCCGGCCGGCCTCTCGGGGCGGCGGGCGATGGGAGACGGAGGCCCGCCGCCGGGGGCCGACCGGCCGGTTGGAGAGGTCCGGCCGGTCAGCGGGTCATCGCTGGTTGACGGCGACGTTGCTGGGCAGCGGGATGTACGGGAACGTCGGCCCGAACGGCTTGTCGTTCCTGTCCACCTTGTCCGTCAGCCCGGGAACGAGCTTGCCGGTCACCGCGGCGCCCGCCACGGCCTGGAGCTCGATGTCCACCACGTCGTCGGCCAGCCGCCGGCCGTTGGGGAACCCCTGCGGGTCCTTGCCCAGCACGCCGAGCCGGTTCGGGTCCTTGGTCGGCGGGACGGACATGTTGAGGCGGAGCATCTCGCTCGGCCGCAGCGGCCCGGCGTCCTTGTTGAGCACCTGCGAGTTCAGGTCGACCTTGATCGGGCCGTTCGCCTTGGCGATGCCCTTCAGGAAGATCTCGACCAGGTCGTCACGCGGGGTCGCGGGGGCCTTGATGCCGTAGAACTTCTGCAGCAGCCGGGCGACCTCGGGGTCGTTGACCCGGTCGGCCAGCGCCTGCACGTCGGCGTCCTTCGACGGGTCGAGGGCGTTGTAGGCGTCCTTGATGCCGGCGGAGGAGACGACCTCGTTGACCAGCGGGTTGCACAGGCGGGAGACCTGCACGTACGCGTCGCCGTTGAACTTGTCGGTGGTCGAGCAGACGCCGATCACCGGGTTGCGCTTGGGGTCGCCCTTGAGCGCGACCTCGGACTGCGGCACCTGGATGGCCACGGTGTTGACGTTGTAGCCCTTGGCGGTGTCCTGGCCGACCTCGGACAGGTCGCCGCCGTAGAGCAGGTCGAACACGCGCAGGTCGAGGAAGAACGCCTCGTCCGACTGGCCGGCGAACGTCTTGCCGCCGCCGTCCAGGTTGCGGATGGACTGGGCGCGGAGCGCGCCGTAGTTCGGCATGGACGCGGCGCCGACGTTGCTCGGCGCGACGATGCCGTCGTCGACGAGCGTCTTGCTGCCGTCGGGGGTGATGCGCTTGAGGGTGTAGCGCTGGCGGAAGAGCAGGTTCTTGTCGTTCAGCGAGGTGACGGGGCCGTCGTTGTAGAGGAACGTGTCGTTGCCGCGATTGTCCTCGTTGCGGAAGACCCACTGGTAGGTGATGTCGGTCTTGGCGTCACCGTCGTTGTCGATCTTGATGTTGTAGCGGGACTTGGTGGCGAACGGGTAGAAGTTCGGGCCGCCGTTGGGCTCCTCGAACGGGATCCAGTTGGACAGCAGGGTCACCGTGTCGGCCTTGTCGGGGCTGACGAACGCGTACACGTCGGTGTTGTCGTGCTGCGGGTCGCCGGCGATCATCGGCGCCTCGCGGTGCGAGGAAGCGGTGCCGGACTCGGTGCGGAGCACGGCGAACGACGAGGCGGAGACCGCCACGGCGAGGCCGAGTCCGACAAGAGCGCGCCGGTTGATCCGGAGCTCCATGTTCGGTCCTTTCGGGAAGGGCTGATCGTGACGAGGTTCCGGCCGGGTTCCTCGACGCCCTATTCGTCCGGCCGCCGCGCATGGATGTCGCGGGTTTTCTCTCCTCCTCAAGGAGGAGACGTCAACCAAAGTTGACATACCTAGGTCGTCAATCTAAGTTGACCCTGTCGCGGTGGTGCGGATTTCCGCATCCCGTTCGTTGTGACATTTCGGGAAATGTCGTGAGGGGAGTTGGGGTGCTCAAGGAGCTGCTTGCCTACATCCGCCCGCACCGGAAGATCCTGGTGGCGGGCGGTCTGCTGGGGTTGATCGGCTCGGTGGCGGGGCTCGCGATGCCGCTGCTGGCCAAATACGTCGTGGACGCCTTCGGCAAGGACCAGTCACTGGCCGCGCCCCTGTTAGGACTGACCGTCGCGGTGCTCGTCGGCGCCGTGGTCTCGGCCGGGGGCAACTACCTGATGGAACGCACCGGCGAGGGCGTCGTGCTCGGCGCGCGGCGCAAGCTCGTCGACCGGATGCTCCGGCTCAGGGTGGGCGACGTGGACCGGCTCAAGCCCGGCGACCTGATGTCGCGGGTGACCAGTGACACGACGCTGCTGCGCGCGGTGCTGACCAACGGGATCGTCGAGTCGGTCAGCGCGGTGTTCATGCTGATCGGCGCGATCGTCATGATGGCGACCATGGACAGCGTGCTGCTGCTGGTCACGCTGCTCGTCGTCGTGGTGATCGGCGGCCTGGTCGCGCTGATCATGCCGAAGATCCAGCGGGCGCAGACGCAGGCCCAGGAGGCCGTGGGCGAGATGGGGGCCGTGCTGGACCGGGCGCTGCAGGCGTACCGGACGGTCAAGGCGAGCGGCGCGGAGGAGCGGGAGATCGCGGTCGTCGGCGAGGCCGCCGAGCGCGCCCGCGACCGGGGGCTGCAGGTGGCGGGCTGGACGTCGCTGGCCGGCGTGGCGACCTGGATGGCCGTGCAGATCGCCTTCCTGTGCGTGCTGGCCGTCGGCGGCTCGCGGGTCGCCTCGGGCGTGCTGGAGATCTCCTCGCTGATCGCGTTCCTGCTGTACCTGTTCTACCTGGTGCCGCCGATCGGGCAGCTCGTCCAGGGCGCGGTCCAGCTCCAGAACGGGCTCGCCGCCATGAAGCGCATCAAGGAGATCGAGGACCTGCCCGGCGAGCCGGTCAGCCTCGCCGTCGCCGCGAGCGGCACCCCGGTGGGCGTGCGCTTCGAGAACGTGGTCTTCCGGTACGGCGACGACCGCCCCACCGTGCACGACGGCGTCACCTTCGAGGTGCCCGCCGGCGGCCTGACCGCGCTCGTCGGCCCGTCGGGCGCCGGGAAGTCCACGGTGTTCTCCCTGCTCGAACGCTTCTACGAGCACCAGGACGGCCTGATCGCCGTCGGCGGCCGCGACATCCGCGACTGGCCGCTCGGCGAGCTGCGCGCCGCGCTCGGCTACGTCGAGCAGGACGCCCCCGTCCTCGCCGGCACGCTCAGGGAGAACCTGCTCTTCGCCGCCCAGGACGCCACCGAGGACGAGCTGCGCCGCGCCATCACCCGCACCCGCCTCGACGACCTCGTTGCCCGGCTGCCCGAAGGGCTCGACACGGCGGTCGGGCACCGCGGCGTGCTGCTGTCCGGCGGCGAGCGGCAGCGGGTCGCCATCGCGCGGGCGCTGCTGCGCAAGCCCAGGCTGCTGCTGCTCGACGAGGCCACCTCCCAGCTCGACGCGGTCAACGAGCTGCGCCTGCGCGAGGTGATCGCCGAGGTCGCGGCCGAGACCACGGTCCTGGTCATCGCCCACCGCCTGTCCACGGTGACGAACGCCGACCGCATCGTCGTCATGGAGGGCGGCGGCGTACGCGCGGTCGGCACCCACGCCGAGCTCGTGGACGGCGACGACCTCTACCGCGAACTCGCGGCCACTCAGTTCCTCGTCAGCTAGCAGGTGGACCGCTGCACGCGGTCCACCGTATTCTCCGAGTGACATAGGTGAATGTTTTCATTCAGGAGGGTCACGATGAGCCGCAGCGTGCGCGCGCCGCGAGGTACGACGATCACCGCGAAGGGGTGGCCGCAGGAGGCCGCGCTCCGCATGCTCCAGAACAACCTCGACCCCGAGGTCGCCGAGCACCCCGAGCAGCTGGTCGTCTACGGCGGCTCGGGCCGCGCGGCCCGCGACTGGCCCTCCTTCGACGCCATGGTGAGGACCCTCACCACGCTGGAGGGCGACGAGACCCTCCTCGTGCAGTCGGGCCGCCCGGTGGGCGTGTTCCGCACCCACGAGTGGGCCCCCAGAGTGCTCATCGCCAACTCCAACCTGGTCCCCGACTGGGCCAACTGGGAGGAGTTCCGCCGCCTGGAGGCCGCCGGCCTCACCATGTACGGCCAGATGACCGCCGGCTCGTGGATCTACATCGGCACCCAGGGCATCCTCCAGGGCACGTACGAGACGTTCGCCGCCGTGGCCGAGAAGCGGTTCGGCGGCTCGCTCGCCGGGACGATCACGCTCACGGCCGGGCTCGGCGGCATGGGCGGCGCGCAGCCGCTGGCCGTCACCATGAACGGCGGCGTCGCGATCTGCGTCGACTGCGACCCGCGCTCGGTCACCCGCCGCATCGAGCACCGCTACCTCGACGTCCAGGCCGCCTCGCTGGAGGAGGCGCTGCGGCTGGCCTACGAGGCCCGCGACGCCCGCCGCCCGCTGTCCATCGGCGTCGTCGCCAACGCCGCCGAGGCGTTGCCCGAGCTGCTGGCCGCGGGCGCGGAGATCGACATCGTCACCGACCAGACCTCGGCGCACGACCCGCTGATGTACCTGCCGCTCGGCGTGGCCTTCGAGGACATGGCCGCCGAACGCGACAAGGACCCGGCGGGCTTCACCGACCGGGCCCGTACGTCGATGGCCAGGCACGTCGAGGCCATGGTCGGCTTCAAGGACGCCGGCGCCGAGGTGTTCGACTACGGCAACTCCATCCGCGGGGAGGCCCGGCTCGCCGGCTACACGCGGGCGTTCGACGTCCCCGGGTTCGTGCCGGCGTACATCCGGCCGCTGTTCTGCGAGGGCAAGGGGCCGTTCCGGTGGGCCGCGCTGAGCGGCGACCCGGCCGACATCGCGGCCACCGACCGGGCGATCCTGGAGCTGTTCCCCGACAACGAGCCGCTGGCCAGGTGGATCGCGCAGGCCGGGGAGAAGGTGCACTTCCAGGGGCTGCCCGCGCGTATCTGCTGGCTCGGCTACGGCGAGCGCGACGTCGCGGGCGAGCGGTTCAACGACATGGTGGCCTCAGGGGAGCTCCGGGCGCCGATCGTGATCGGGCGCGACCACCTCGACAGCGGGTCGGTGGCCTCGCCGTACCGGGAGACCGAGGCGATGGCCGACGGCTCCGACGCGATCGCCGACTGGCCGCTGCTCAACGCCATGCTCAACACCGCCTCCGGCGCCTCCTGGGTGTCGATCCACCACGGCGGCGGCGTGGGCATCGGGCGTTCCATCCACGCCGGGCAGGTCACGGTCGCCGACGGCACCGCGCTCGCTGGCGAGAAGCTCAACCGCGTGCTCACCAACGACCCGGGCACGGGCGTGATGCGGCACGTGGACGCGGGCTACGAGGAGGCCGCCCAGGTGGCCGAGGAGCGCGGCGTACGCGTCCCGATGCGCGAGTCCTGACCGGTCCCGGCTGGAGACTCAGGGATGAGAATGCCGGGCGGGGAGCGTTGGAGGTGACGTGGCTGACGACTATCACGGTGGGCTGGGCGTACTGCTGGATGGCCGGAGGCTGTCACCGGTGCAGCGCAGGATCGCGCACTACCTCGGCGAGCACCTCGACGAGGCGATCTTCCTGTCCAGCGTGGAGCTGGCCGAGCGGGCCGGGGTCAGCCAGCCGTCCGTGACCAGGTTCGCCATGGTGCTCGGCTTCGCCGGCTACCCCGAGCTGCGCCAGGCGCTGCGCCCGCTGGTGCTCGGCGGCGGCGCGGTCGCGCCCCAGGAGAGCCTGCTCAGGAACGCCATCGACAGCGAGATCCGCAACCTCGCCCGCGTCCGCGACCGGCTGTCGGCCCTCCCGCTCAAGGAGCTGGGCGAGCAGCTGGCCGCGACCGAGCCGCTGCCGGTGCTGGGCCTGCGGGTCTCCTGCGGCCTCGCCACCACCTTCGCCTACTACGCCAGGCGCATCCACCCCGACGTGCGCCTGCTCACGCACGGCGGCTCCGAGCTGGTCGACGGGCTGCACGCCGCTTGCAGGGCGGGCGCCGAGTGGGTGGTGGCCGTGGTGCTCCCGCGCTACCCGTCGGAGGTCGTCCAGGCCCTGGAGTACGCCGGGAAGCTCGGCCTGCGCGTGGCCGCCATCACCGACAGGCCCGACTTCCCGGCGGAGATCGTGCTCGACGCCCCCGTCGGCGACCGTCTCGTGTTCGACTCCCACGCGGCCCCGCTGGCGCTGGCCATGGCCCTGGTGGAGGCCATGGCCGACGCCGCCCCCCTGCGTACGCAGGCCCGCCTGGAGGAGTACGAGCGGATGACCGACGAGGCCGGCACCTTCCTACCCGGCGATCCTGCGTAGCGACCGCATCGACCAGATGGTCGTGAGCACCGCGAGCACGACGAACAGCCCGAACGCGATCGGGATCGACGAGTCCGTGAGCCGCCCGTCGAACAGCGCCCGCCCGGCCTCCACCGCGTGGTAGAGCGGGTTGACCGGCGCGATCGCCTTCATCCAGTCGGGCGCGAACGAGATCGGCACGAACAGCCCGGCCAGCAGCATGATCGGCAGCATGAACAGGTTGAGCGTCTGCGACATGCCGTTCTCGTCGCGTACGGTCAGCGCCAGCCCCTGGGAGAGCCCCGAGGCGAACAGCCCGGTCGCGGCCATGAGCAGCAGCACCAGCACCAGCTCGACGCCGCCGATCCGCACGCCCATGGCCACGGCCACGACCAGCACCAGGACCGCCTGGCAGACCAGCACGACCATGTCCTTGGCCACCCGGCCGAGCACGATGGCGGGCCGCCAGGCGGGGCTGACGGCGTACCGTTCGAGGGAGCCGTTGCGCAGCTCGGCGATCAGGCCGAACCCGGAGAAGAGCGAGCCGAAGACGGCGATCATCATCATCGACGCGGGCGTGAACATGCGCAGCGCGTCGACCGTCGACCGTCCCGGCGTCAGGTCCTTCAGCAGCGGCGCGAACATCAGCAGGTAGAGCACCGGCTGCAGGATGCCGAACAGCGGCCAGATCGGATTGCTGAA
>JABFVJ010000495.1 GCA_013362835.1 Nonomuraea sp.
GTGGACGACCACACCGCCGCGAGCCCGGCCTCCGCCGCCCAGGCGGCCAGCATGGCGGCCTGGTCGCGGCCCCGCTCGGTCAGGTCGACGTCGCTGGTCCCGGCGTAGCGGTTCTCGGCGTGCCAGACGGTCTCGCCGTGGCGTACCAGGACGAGGTCGGTCATGAGGTGCTCCTCTTCCGTGCGTGCCCGGCGACCTCGGACGACAGCCACCCTCGCCGCTCCAACTCGCCGACGAACCGCAGGTACGGCTCGGTCAGCCGGACGGGCGACGGGTCGATCACCGCGCGGGTCCTGATCATGCCGGTGGCGTCGCCGGCGGCGAGCACGGCCATGCCCAGGGCGGGTTCGGCGTTCTCGCGCAGCGTCACGGGACGTCCGAGGACGTCCGCCCTGAGCTGGTTCCAGAAGGCGCTCCTGGTCGCGCCGCCGGTCAGGACGATCTCGCCGTCCACGGGGGCGCCGAGCAGGTCGAGGTAGTCGAAGCACAGGCGCTCGACGAAGGCCGCGCCCAGCAGGATCGCGACGTACCGCTCGACGTCGTCGGCGGGCTCGCCCAGGGTGAACGAATGGGCGTTTGCTGAGGCGTATGGGAAACGTTCACCGGGGGATACCAGCGGATACGTGATTGCTTGCCATGTGGGGGGCTGGGTTTCCGGCGTGGTGGGCTGGGGCCAAAGATCGAGGGCGCCTGGCGGCGCGGTCTTCCAGGGCTCGCCGTAATGATCGCCATTGCGCTCGCCGTAATGAGTGGTTTTGTGGCTGCTGTAGCGGGTGGTTGCTTCTGTGCTTAGGGTGTCTAGGTTGCGGCCTGGTAGGGCGGTGCTCAGGAAGCCGGCGCCGGTGCTTGAGGCGCCGCCCGGGAGCCAGGTGCCGTCTGGGGCGCGGTGGGAGTAGACGACTCCCAGGGGGTCGTGGATCAGGTCCTTTGTTACGCCTTTCAGTACCAGCGTGGTGCCCATTACTGAGTTCCAGCTGCCTATCTTTCGGGTGCCGGCGCCTAGTTGGGCGGCGCAGCCGTCTGTTGTTCCGGCTATTACCGGGGTGCCTGCTGGGATGCCTGTGGACTCTGCTGCCTTGGTGCAGACGACGCCTAGGTGGGTTCCTGGTCTTACCACGTCGGGGAGGGTTTCAGGGGGTATGCCCAGGGTGTTCAGGATGTCTGTGGGCCAGCGTTCTTCTATCAGGTTGACGCCGGTCTTGAGGGCGTTGCTCAGGTCGGTGGGTACGTTGTGGCCGGTCAGGCGGTGGGTGATGAAGTCGCTCTGGTGCAGCGCGCGGGTGCCTGCGGGGTGGTCTTGGAGGAGCCAGAGCAGTTTTGGTAGGGCCCAGTTGGGTTGCATGCGGCGGTAGCCGAGGCGTTCCCAGAGGTGCGCGCCGGCCTCGTTGACCCGGTCGACCTCGGCGGTGGCGCGGCGGTCGTCGTACATGAGCGCGGGCGTGAGCGGGCGTCCCGAGGGGTCGGCGAGCAGGATCGTTCCAGAGGTGGCGTCCACGGCGACGCCCCTGATCCGGTCGGGCGGCACGTCGCGCAGCGCCTCGCGGGTGGCGGCGGAGAGCTCGCGCCACCACTGCTCGGGGTCCTGCTCGTGGCGGGGGCCGTCGCGGTGGCTGGTCAGCGGGCGGCTCGCCGCGCCGAGCACCCGGCCGTCCTCGTCGACGGCCATCGCGCGTACGCTCTGCGTCCCGAGGTCGACGCCGATCCACACGCTCATCGTCGGCCTCGCATTCCGGCCAGCAGGGGCCACGTGTCCGTGTTGTTCGCGCGCAGGGTCAGGAAGTCGGCGAACAGCCGGTCGTAGAAGTTCCGGCGGGCGGGGTCGGGCTCGACGGCGGCACGCAGGCGTACGTGCCGCGAAGCCGCCTCCGCCACCGAGGGCGCGCCGCCCGTGGCCGCGAGGCCCACCAGGTACGCCCCCCGGGCCCCCACCTCGGCGTCTGCCGGACGCCGTACGGGCAGGCCGGTGACGTCGGCGATCAGCCCGAGCCAGGCCGCGCTGGCCGATCCGCCCCCGCACACGCGCAGCTCGGTGGGCGCGGCCCCGGTCGCGGCCAGGCAGTCGCGGATGACCATGGTGAGCCCTTCGAGCGCGGCGCGGGCGACGTGCTCGCGCCCGTGCTCGAACGACAGGCCGAGCAGCGCGCCCCTGGCCAGCGGGTCGGAGAACGGCGCCCGCTCCCCGGCCGGCGACAGGTACGGCAGGAACGCGAGCCCGCCCGCCCCCGGCTCGCTCAGCAGGGCCAGCTCGCCCAGCTCGGCGGGGTCGCCCAGCCCGAGCAGCCGGCAGGTCCACTGCACGACCTCGGTGCCCGCGAACGTCGGGAAGGCCCGCAGGTAGCCGCCGGGCGCCGCGATCGTGATGCCGGTCGGCTCGCCGTCGAGGCCGGGGGAGCCGACGAAGACCTCGGTGCACAGGGTGGTGCCGAGGATGCCGCACGCCTGGCCGGGACGTACCGCGCCGGCGCCGAGCGCCGTGGTGACGATGTCGTACGGCGCCATCACCACGGGGGTGCCGAGGGGCAGCCCGAGCGCGTCGGAGGTCAGCCCGGCGACGTGGCAGGAGCGGATCGGGGGCAGCAGGCGTTCGGCCCATTCCATGCCGAACAGGGCGAGCAGGTCGGGGGAGTAGGCGCGGGCGCGCAGGTCCATGAAGGGGGCCGAGGCGTCGGACTCGTCGGCGACCACCTCGCCGGTGAGCCGGGAGAAGATCCAGCCACCGCAGGTCAGCATGGCGGCCGAGCGGTCGAGCCGTTCGGGGTCGTGCTCGCGCAGCCAGGTCAGGATCGCGTGCGGCAGGCCGGAGGCGGCCGAGGAGCCGTTCACCGCGAAGGCGGACGCGGCGAGCCCCGACCTGGTCCAGGTGTCGACCAGGGCGGCGGCGCGGCCGTCGTTCCACAGGATCGCCGGGCCCGTGGGGTCGCCGTGCCGGTCCACGAGCCAGCAGCCGTCGCCCTGGGCGGTGACGGCCACGAAGTCGACCGGCTCGCCGGCCGCGACCTCGCGCACCGCGTGCACGACCGCGTCCCAGACGGCGTCCATGTCCTGCTCGGCGTGTCCCGGGGCGGGCCTGGACACGCGGGTCTCGCGGCGGGCGACGGCGGTCTCCGCGCCGGCGGCGTCGTACGAGACCGCCTTGATGACCGTGGTGCCCGCGTCCACGCAGATGATCGTCATCAGGCCCTGCCGTGCGAGGTCCTCGACCGGCGCGACACGGAGTCGACGATCACCGCGAGCAGCAGCACGGCGCCGGTGACCACGAACCTGATCGAGGAGTCCAGGTTGAGCAGCGTCAGGCCGCTGGAGATCGACTGGATGACGATGATGCCGAGCAGTGCGCCGAAGGCCGTGCCACGGCCGCCGAACAGGCTCGTCCCGCCGATGACCGCCGCCGCGATGGCGTTGAGGTTGACGTCGCCCGCGCCGCTGCTCTGGTTGGCCGCGGCCAGCCGCGCCGCGGCGAGGATGCCGCCCACGGCCGCGAACGTCGAGCAGAGCACGATCACCGTGGTGTAGACGGCCTTGACGTTGATGCCCGCGCGGCGCGCGGCCTCCACGTTCCCGCCCACGGCGTAGACGGCTCTGCCCCACTTCGTCCGTGACAGCAGGTAGTGCATGACCAGCACGAGCGCCACGAAGAAGACGAACATCCAGCCGACGCCGCGCGTCCTGCCGAGGTACCAGACCACGAACGCCAGCACGACCAGCAGCGCGAGGCTCCTGACGACCAGCAGCGGCACGCTCTTCGCCGACAGCCCGGCCCGCCGCCGCTCCCGCGCGTGCAGGAACCCGCTGACGAACAACCACGCGGCCGCGACCACCGCGAACGTGTACGACAACCACGCCGGCACGAAGTCGAGCTGCGCGAAGTTCACCAGGCCCGAGTCGAACGGCAGGTTGATCGACCCCTTGCTGCCCAGCACGTAGAGCTGGAGCCCGAGGAAGGCGAGCAGCCCGGCCAGCGTGATCACGAAGCTGGGCACGCCGAAGCGGTTGAAGAGCTGGCCGTACAGCCAGCCGATGACCGCGCCCAGGAGCACCGAGGCCAGGATCGCGACCCAGACCGGCAGGCCGTTGCTCACGAACAGCACCGCGAGCACCGCGCCCGACAGGCCGCTGACCGAGCCGACGGACAGGTCGATCTGGCCCACGAGCAGCACGCACACGATGCCGAGCGCGATGACGCCGACGGCGGCCGACTCCAGCGTGAGGTTCACCAGGTTCGCGCTGGACAGGAAGATCGGGTTGAGGATCTGCAGGACCGTCCAGATGACGATGAGGCCGACCACGACGGGGATGACGCCGAGGTCGCCGCCGCGCGCCCGCTCGACGACGTCGGCGAGCACACCCCGCACCCCCTGACGGTCGAGCAGCCGCTCGTCCTGGCGATCGGTGGTCGTGGTCACGAGGAAGCCCCCTTCTGAGCTCGCCGGGACACCGCGTTGTCCGTGGCGCCGGTGATCGCGGCGACGATGTCCTCGGTGGAGACCTCCGCCACGTCGAACACGCCGTTGTTACGGCCGAGGCGCAGCACCGCGACCTTGTCGGCGACGGCCTTCACGTCCGCCATGTTGTGGCTGATCATGATGACGCCGAGGCCGTTCTCGCGGAGGCGTTCGACCAGGTTGAGCACCTCGGCGGTCTGGGCCACGCCGAGCGCGGCGGTGGGCTCGTCCAGAATGATGATCTTGGGGTCGCCGAGCAGCGACCTCGCGATGGCGACCGTCTGGCGCTGGCCGCCGGACAGCGCCGCGACCGGCACCCGCACGCTCGGGATCTTGGCGGAGAGCTGGCGGAGCAGCTCCCACGAGCGGGTCTCCATGGCCACGTCGTTCAGCCGCAGCGGGCGGATCTCCTGGCCGAGGAACAGGTTCTGGATCACGTTGAGGTTCTCGCAGAGGGCGAGGTCCTGGAAGACCGTCGCGATGCCGAGCCGGTGCGCGGCGGCCGGGGCCGGGATCTCGACCTCGCGGCCCTCGAAGGTGATCGTCCCCGCGTCCGGCGGGTGCACGCCGGAGAGGATCTTGACCAGGGTCGACTTGCCCGCGCCGTTGTCGCCGACGACCGCCACGACCTGGCCGGCCGCCACGTCGAGCTCGATGTCCGTGAGTGCGGCCACCGCGCCGAAGGTCTTGCTGATGCCCCGCAGGGACAGGACGGTCATCCGCGCCTCCTACTTGATGCCGAGCTCGTCGCAGCCCTTGGCATAGTCACCGGTGCAGACGTCGGCGGCCTTCATGATCTGGCTGTCGAACAGCACCTCCTTGATGTTCTCCCTGGTCACGACCGTCGGGACGAACAACTGCGAGGGCGTGTTGTACAGCGTGTCCTTGCCCGCGGGCTTCTTGCCCTGCATGAACTGGTACGCCGTGTCCGCGGCCGCCTCGGCCACGATCTTGATCGGCTTGGAGATCGTGTTGTACTGGTCGCCCTTGATGATCCGCTGGGCGGCGGCCACCTCGGCGTCGTTGCCGGTGACCGGCGGCACCTTGACCCCGGCCGCCTTGAACGCCGCGATCGAGCCGCCCCCGGTGCCGTCGTTGGCCGCGACCACGCCGACGATCTGGTCCTTGAACTGGGTGATCTGGCCGCTGACCCAGGTCTGCGCCTTCTCCGGCTGCCAGTCGGGGGTGTCGTACTCGGCCAGCAGCTTGAAGCCGCTGGTGTCGACCGCGCTGTGGATGCCCTTCTTGATCAGCCCGGCCGCCGCGTCCGTGGGCGAGCCGTTGACCTGGAGGATGCCGCCTTCGGCGTTCTCCTTCTTCAGGTGGTCGACCAGCGACTGGGCGATCATCGCGCCGATCTTCTCGTTGTCGAACGAGATGTAGTGGTCGGCCGGCGTGGCCGGGATCGGACGGTCGTAGGCGATGACCGGCACCTGCTGCGACTGGGCCGTCTTGACGATGGTGGCCGCGGCGGCCGAGTCGACCGGGTCGATGACGATCGCCTTGACGCCCTGGGCCAGCGCCGAGTTGGCCTGTTGCTGCTGCTTGGCGGCGTCGGAGTCGGCGTTCTGGTAGATGACCTCGCAGGTCGGGCAGAGCTGCTTCATCTTGGCCTCGAACAGCGGCCTGTCCTGCAGCTCGTACCGCGTGGAGGCGAGGTCGGGCATGAGGAAGGCCACCTTGGCGTTCTCGACGGCGCCGCCGCCACTGCCGGCGTTCCCGCCGCCGCCCGACCCGGAGTCCGAGCCGCACGCGGCCAACGCCGACCCTGCGAGCACTGCCACTGCGGCGAACGCCAACGTCCGCGATTGAACTCTGTTCACGGGTTCATTCCTCACTCGCTCATTCATCACGCTCGATGCCCCCGAGACCGGGGCACGCCCTCACAGGAGGGCGAACCCTGTGGTGCGGCTCACGTTAGCGCGAGGTCAGAATATTTGTCCAGCAAAAGTGTTCAGAGTTGCCGCGCCGCCGCTACCAGGCCCTCCGCGGTCGGGGTGTCCGTGACGAGCTGGTTGAAGTAGCCGCCCCTGGCCCCGGCGACGATCGAGAGCACCTTCTCCGCGCCCACCGCGACCGCGATCGTGGCCGGGATGCGGCGCAGCTCCTCGGGGCGGGTGGCGACCAGGCGCTCGCTGCCCGGATAGGTGACCGGGTCGCCGTTCCTGTCGTAGATGCTCATGCAGACGTCGCCCACGGCCTGGCGCAGGGACTCGGCGTCGCGGGGCATGAGCGCGGGCATCATCTGCCGCATCAGCGGCGCCGAGCCCACGCCGACGATCGCGCACTTGGCGTGCGCCCACAGGTCCATGACCCGGCGTACGGACGGCTCGTGCTGGAGCGAGTAGAACAGCTCGGGGCCGGGCAGGGCGGGGGCGTACAGGTAGGCGGGCACGCCGCCGACGCGTTCGGCCAGGATGCGGGTGGTCTCGTTGGTCTGGAACCAGGGCTGCGGCTCCTCCTGGCCGCCCACGGCGGGCGCGATCGTGACGCCGGGGAACTGGCCGAGCCCTTCGCGGGCGCACTCGTACACGGTGGTGCCCGACGAGACCAGCACCACGTCGCCCGACGCGAGCCCCACGGCGGCGAGCGCGCGGGCCACGCCGGGCGCGAGCCACGGGCCCAGCGTGGGGCCGCTGACCTTGGGCACCAGGTAGACGCGCTCCAGGTCGAGGGCCCGCGCCACCTCGGCGGCCAGCGGGCCGTCGGCGAGCGTGGCCGGCCGGTGCACCTTGATCTCGACGATCCCCTGCCTGCGGGCCTCGGTGAGCAGCCGGCTCACGGTCGCCCTGCTGACGCCGAGCCGCTTGGCGATGTCGCCCTGGTTGGCGTCCTCCATGTAGTACTGCTGGGCCGCCGTGTACATCAGCTCGTGGGGGAACCTGGCCTGCGCCTCCGGTGCGACGTCGGCGGCATTCATGCGCGCGCTCCCTCTTCCTGAACACTTTTGCTGAACATCGTAGCCGCCTATGCCACGGATCCGCTGACCAAGGCGTCGCCGAGCGGGGTGCGGGCGTACAGGACCGAGCGGCCCGTGCGGGTGCCCGCGATCAGGCCGGTCGTGCGCAGGGCGGCGAGGTGGCCGCCCGTGGTGCCGAGGCTCTGGCCGAGCAGGGCGGCGAGGTGGGTGGTCGTCGCCGGTACGGCCAGCTCGGCGAGGATGCGCGCCCGCGTGCGGCCCATCAGCGGGGCCAGGCCGCCGGTGGGTACGGGGGTCTCGGCGGCGGTGCCGCGCGCCGGGTAGACGAGCGCGTGGGGCCACGCCTCGGCCAGGTACGCGCCGACCGTGCGGGAGAAGTTCGTGGGCACGAACAGCAGGCCCCTGCCGCCGAGCGAGTGGTGGCCGCCGACCGAGTGCAGGCGCACCTCGATGTGCCCGTCGGGACGCCAGCGCACCTGGTCGCTCAGGTCGTCGAGGGCGGCGGCCCAGCCGTAGGTGGCCAGGCGTCCGGC
>JABFVJ010000360.1 GCA_013362835.1 Nonomuraea sp.
TGAAGCCCGACTGCTCGGCGCCCAGCACGTTGCCCGCGCCGCGGATCTCCAGGTCCTTCATCGCGACGTACATGCCGGCGCCCATCTCGGTGTGCTGCGAGATCGTGGCCAGGCGCTCGTGGGCGGTCTCGGTCAGCGGCTTCTCCGGCGGGTAGAGGAAGTACGCGTAACCGCGTTCCCTGCCTCGGCCGACGCGGCCTCTGAGCTGGTGGAGCTGCGACAGGCCGTAGTTGTCGGCCCGGTCGACGATCAGCGTGTTGGCGTTGGGCACGTCGAGGCCCGACTCGACGATCGTGGTGGAGACGAGCAGGTCGTACTCGCGTTCCCAGAAGCCGACCATGATCTTTTCGAGCTGGTGCTCGTTCATCTGGCCGTGGGCGACCGCGATGCGCGCCTCGGGCACGAGCTCGCGCAGCCGCGCGGCCACCCGGTTGATGGAGGCCACCCGGTTGTGCACGAAGAAGATCTGGCCGTCGCGCATCAGCTCGCGCCTGATCGCGGCCCCGATCTGCTTCTCCTCGTACGGCCCCACGAACGTGAGGATCGGGTGGCGCTCCTCCGGCGGCGTGAGGATCGTGGACATCTCCCTGATCCCGGTGAGGCCCATCTCCAGCGTGCGCGGGATCGGCGTGGCCGACATGGCGAGCACGTCGACCTGCGTGCGCAGGTGCTTCATGGCCTCCTTGTGCTCGACGCCGAACCGCTGCTCCTCGTCGATGATGATCAGCCCGAGGTCCTTGAACCTGACCTCGGGGCTGAGCAGCCGGTGGGTGCCGATCACCACGTCGATCGCGCCCGACCTGAGCCCCTCCAGCGTGCCCTTGACCTCGCCGTCGGTCTGGAAGCGCGAGACCGGCCTGATCGCGACGGGGAAGCTGGAGAACCGCTCGGCGAACGTGGACATGTGCTGCTGCACCAGCAGCGTGGTCGGCACCAGCACCGCCACCTGCTTGCCGTCCTGCACCGCCTTGAACGCCGCCCGCACCGCGATCTCGGTCTTGCCGTAGCCGACGTCGCCGCAGATCAGCCGGTCCATCGGGATGCCGCGCTCCATGTCGCGCTTGACCTCGTCGATGGCCTCCAGCTGGTCGCCGGTCTCGGCGTAGGGGAAGGCGTCCTCCATCTCGCGCTGCCAGGGCGTGTCGGCGCCGAAGGCGTGGCCGGGCGAGGCCATGCGGGCGGAGTAGAGCCTGATCAGCTCGCCGGCGATCTCCTTGACCGCCTTCTTGGCCCTGGACTTGGCCTTGGCCCAGTCGGCGCCGCCCATGCGGTTGAGCGTGGGCGCCTCGCCGCCGACGTAGCGGGTGACCTCGTCGAGCTGGTCGGTGGGGACGTAGAGGCGGTCGCCCTTGGCGTACTCGATGACCAGGTACTCGCGGGTCGCGCCCTGGACCGTGCGCTGGACCATCTCGACGTAGCGGCCCACGCCGTGCTGCTCGTGCACGACGTGGTCGCCGACCTTGAGCTGGAGCGGGTCGACCATGTTGCGGCGGCGCGAGGGCAGGCGGCGCATGTCCTTGGTGGACGCCTTCTGGCCCACCAGGTCGAGGTGGGTGAGCACGGCGAGCGTCGGCGTGATGAACCCGTGCTCGATCAGCCCGGTCGAGACGTGCACGACCTTGGGCTCGGGCGCCTTGTCCAGGAACTGCCGCAGCCTGGCCGGCACGTCGACGCCCTTGAGCAGCTCGACCATGCGCTCGGCCGGGCCGTGGCCCTCGCTGAGCAGCACGACCGCCTTGTCGTCGGCGAGCCAGCCCTTGATGTCGGCCAGCGCCTTGGCGGTGTCGCCCCGGTACGCCTCGGAGTCCTGGGCCCCGAGTTCGACGCCGTTGCCGAACGGCGCCATCGACCACCACGGCTGGCCCAGCGAGTCGGCGTGGCCCCGGATGTCCTCAAGATCGCGGAAGGCCGCCGCGCCGAGGTCGATCGGCGCCTCGCCGCCCGCCGCCGCGTTGATCCAGGACGCCTCCAGGAACTCCTGCGAGGTGCGTACGAGCTCTTCCGCCCTGCCCCTGATGCGCTCGGGATCGCACACGAACACGGCCGACCTGGCCGGCAGGTGGTCGAGCAGCAGATCCATCTCCCCGGCCAGCACCGGCGCGAACGCCTCCATGCCCTCGACCGGCGCGCCCTCGGCGAGCTGGTCGAGCACCTCGGCGAGCGCCGGGTGCTCCTCGGCGAGCTCCCGCGCCCGCTCCCTGACCTCGCCGGTCAGCAGCAGCTCGCGGCACGGCGGCGCGAACAGGCCGTCTTCCGCCGCCTCCAGCGAACGCTGGTCGGCCACCTTGAACCAGCGGATCTCCTCGACCGTGTCGCCCCAGAACTCCAGCCGCAGCGGGTGCTCCTCGGTCGGCGGGAACACGTCGAGCAGCCCGCCGCGCACGGCCACCTCGCCACGCTTCTCCACCATGTCGACCCGGTGGTAGCCGTTGGTGACCAGCCGCTCGACCACCTCGTCGAGGTCGGCGTCGTCGCCCGCCCTCAGCCTGATCGGATCCAGGTCGCCGAGCCCCTTGACGATCGGCTGGAGCAGCGCCCTGATCGGCGCGACCACCACGCCGAGCGGCCCGGCGGACGCGTCGCCCTTGACCGGGTGGGCGAGCCGCCTGAGCACCGCGAGGCGCTGCCCGACGGTGTCGCTGCGCGGCGAGAGCCGCTCGTGCGGCAGCGTCTCCCAGGCGGGGAACACCGCTACCGTGCTCGGTTCGAGCAGGCTGGTCAGCGCCGCGGCCAGGTCTTCGGCCTCCCGCCCGGTGGCGGTGACGGCCAGCACGGTGCGCTGGTCGTGCGCGGCCAGCGCGGCCACGCCGAACGGCCGCAGCGCCGACGGCGCGATCAGCGAGACGTCGCCGCCCCCTTCGAGTGCGGCGGCCAGCTTCGGGTCGGCGGCAACAAGGTCAAGCAGCCCGGAAAGACTCATCAGATACGCCCACAGCCCCACGACGGCAACACAACTACCCCCGGCCGGGTCAGGTCGCGGGGGTCTCCACCCAGCCTACTCGGGGTGCGGGACCCGGTAACCGGGGACCGACGGCCAGCGTACGGTGAGCACGACCGACTCCTCCTCGGCCACCCACGAGTGGTCGACGCCCTTGCCCCACACCACGTAGTCGCCGCGCTCGGCCAGCAGCACGCTGCGCCCCGGCAGCTCCACCCTGAACCTGCCGCTGATCAGGATGAGCAGGGCGGTGCGCTCCTCGCCCTCGACCCACCGCGCGCGCTCGTCGCCCGCCGGGTGCACGCCCCACTTGATCTCGACTTCTTCACTGTGCCGTGGGTCGCCGAGGGGTTTGAAGTGACCGAGCAGCCAGCCGCGGTCGCCGGCCGCGTCGATATTCGCGTTTCCCACGTAAACCTGGTCGCTCACGGGGCAGGACGCTAGCAGGGAAGTCCCTTACCGGTACCGCTCGATTGACTACTGTAGGTGACATGTCTGAGGTGCGATCAGTCGCCCAGCGAGGCGACCTCTTCGGTCAACGGATCCGCGAGCACTGGGCCGGGCGGTTCAGCCGGCGGCTCGACATACTCGTCGCGGGATGCGCCCACGACGAGCCGCTCGACCTGGAGCCGCTGGAGGCGAGGGCCACCGGCGCCGACGAGGACCACCCGGCCATCAGAGGCGTGGTCGAGGAGCGCGCCGACCTCGTGGCCTGGTCGCTCGGCGACCTGCGCTGCGTCCCGCTGCGACACCGGGCCTACGACGTGATCCACCTGTCCTTCCTGCTCGAACGCGTCCAGCACGCGGAGCTCGTCCTCGACCGCCTGCTCCAGTCGCTGCGTCCGGGCGGCCTGGTGCTGCTGCGCATGCGCGACAGGAAGTCCGCCTACGGGCTGCTCGACCGCCTCACGCCGTCGGCGCTGCGCCGCCTGCTGTGGCGGCCGCTCGTCACCGCCGGCACGCCGGGCCCGCTGCCCGTCGTCTACGAGCCGCTGGCCTCCAGCGACGGCATGCACGCGTTCTGTCTCAGCCGCGGCCTCATGATCACCGACGACGAGCGCAGGATCAGCGGCCCCGCCCGTGCGAGCAGGCTGGGCGCCGCCGCGGTCTCGCTGGTCGACCGGCTGACCGGCGGCCGCTACCCTGCCTCCCACGACGAGATCACCATGGTGATCAGGAAGCCCCAGCACCACTTCGCCAGGCTCCTCTAGCGACACGCGGGCATCCATGGGTAGACTCGTTTCCTACCAATTCAATCGGAATAGTTGGGATGTCGGAAACGTGGAGTGGACCCCGGACGCGCGCGAGCTGGCCGACCTCGAGCTGCTGCTCTCCGGGGCGTTCGAGCCGCTGACCGGTTTCCTGGGCCACGACGACCTCCACGCCGTGCACGAGCGCGGCACGCTCGCCGACGGCACCCCGTGGCCCGCGCCCGTCACCCTCCACCTGCCCGCCGAGGTCGCCCCCGGCGAGGAGGTGACGCTGCTCGACCCCGAGGGCGTGCCGCTCGCCACACTCACCGTGACCGGGCACGAGCCCGACGGGCTGACCTCCGGCCCGCTCAAGGGCCTCGGGGCGCCGGAGCACGGGCCGTTCGCGCGGCTGCGCCGTACGCCGGCCGAGGTCAGGGCCGGGCTCGACGGGCGCGCCGCGCTGGCGGTCACCATGCGGGGGCCGCTCGACGACCTCTCCGAGATCGTCGGCACCGCGAAGGAGCTCGACGCGGTGATCGTGCTGCTCCCCCTCTCGTACGGCGAGGCCGGCCCCGCGGTCGTCCGCGCCGCGCTCCGCGCCAAGGAACGCCTGCCCGAGGGCACCCTCGTGGTCCCGGTGCCGCTGGCGCCCCGCGAGGAGCCCGAGATCGACCTCGAACTCCGCGAGCACGTCGCCTCCGCCTACGGCGCCACCGAACACCTGGCCGGCCCCGAGCCCGTCACGCTCCCCGGCCCGCCCCACCGCCGCGGCCTGGTCGTCTTCTTCACCGGCCTGTCCGGCTCGGGCAAGTCCACCATCGCCCGCGGCCTGCGCGACGCGCTGCTGGAGCTCGGCACCCGCACGGTCACCCACCTCGACGGCGACGTCGTGCGCCACCTGCTGTCCAAGGGCCTGACCTTCTCCAAGGCCGACCGCGACCTGAACATCCGCCGCATCGGCTTCGTCGCCGCCGAGGCCGCCCGCCACGGCGGCCTGGCCGTCTGCGCGCCCATCGCCCCCTACGCGGCCACCCGCGAGGAGGTCCGCGAGATGGTCGAGTCGGTGGGGGCCGACTTCCTGCTCGTCCACGTCGCCACGCCGCTGGAGGAGTGCGAGCGGCGCGACCGCAAGGGCCTGTACGCCAAGGCCCGCGCGGGCCTCATCCCCGAGTTCACCGGCATCTCCGACCCCTACGAGGAGCCGGACGACGCCGACCTGGTGATCGACACCACGCACATCTCGATCGAGTCGGCCGTCACCCAGGTCCTGGGGACGCTGCAGTCTGGAGGCTGGGTACGTTGATCGATCCCGCTCTCGTCGCCGGATCCTTCGTCGTCGCCATCGTGGTCGGGCTGACCGGCATGGGCGGCGGCGCGCTCATGACCCCGATGATGATGTTGTTCTTCAACGTCCCGCCGCTCGCCGCCGTCTCCAGCGACCTGGTCGCCTCGGCCGTGATGAAGCCGGTCGGCAGCGTCGTCCACCTGCGCCGGGGCACGGTCAACCTGCGGCTCGTGGGGTGGTTGTGCGCGGGGTCGGTGCCGGCCGCGTTCTGCGGGGTGTTCCTGGCCCGCGCGTTCGCCGTGACCGACGGGGTCAAGTACGCCCTGGGCGTGGCGCTGCTGCTGGCCGTCGCGGGCATGGCGGTCAAGAGCTGGCTCGGCGCGCGGGGCGGCTCGTCGGACGCCCGCGAGATCGTCGTACGCCCAATTCCGACCCTACTGGTCGGTATGGTAGGCGGGCTCGTGGTCGGCGTCTCCTCCGTCGGCTCGGGATCGCTGATCATCGTGGCCCTGCTCGTCCTCTACCCGGCGCTCAAGGCCAACCAGCTCGTCGGCACCGACCTGGTGCAGGCCGTGCCGCTGGTCGCCTCGGCCGCGCTCGGCCACCTGCTGTTCGGCGACTTCCAGATGCAGCTCACGCTCTCGCTGCTGATCGGCTCGATCCCCGGCGTCTACCTCGGCGCGCGCATCTCCGCCCGCGCTCCCGGCGGCCTGATCCGGGCCCTGCTGGCGATCGTCCTGCTCGCCTCGGCCCTCAAACTCCTCGACGTGGACAACACGGTCACCGTGGCACTCCTCGCCGCCGCCTCGGCGGTGACGGTCGTCGGCTGGCGCATCAGGGTCAGGGTCGCGGCACGTGCGTCGAGCGGAAGTAGCGATCTCGCGCCAGTTCGGTGAAGGCGCGGGCGGCGCCCGGGTCTGAGTCGAAGCTGGTGTCGCCGCGCGGCGCCTGCGGCGAGTCGAAGTACAGCAGCGCCTTGATCTGCGGATATCGCTTGATCTGTCTCAGCACCGACTCGAAGAACCGCCGCTTGAACGACCGGTCGCCCGGCCGCTCGAACACCCCCCACTCGGCCACCATCACGGGCTTGCCGGGGAACCGGGCCTGCATCCACCGGTAGAACCCCGGCCACTGCCCATATTCCCTGCGCGTCTTGTTCACCAGGCCCTCGAAGTCGTGCACCCGGTCGTCCGCGTACGGGTCCATCGCCACCCAGTCGACCACGTCGTCGCCCGGGTACAGATCCTCGAACCACGGCTTGGCCGCCCAGTTGGGCGCCCCCATGTACGTCATGACCGTCACCGCGTTCTTCACCCCCTGCTCGCGCAGCCGCAGCACGACGTGACGGAACATCGCCGCGTAGTCGGTGGCCTCCATGCCCGACCTCGACCGGGCGTCGACGTCGTTCTCCGGCTCGTGGTGCAGGGTCAGGAAGAAGCGCTCGGGGAAGGTGCGCCTGAGGTGGGCGGCCAGCCGGTCGATGCGGCCGTCGAGCGCCCCGTCGGCGATCTCGGCCCAGGTCCGGTCGAACGACGGCTTCCAGTTGATCATGAGCAGCCTGGGCCTGGCCGGGTCGCGGGCCAGCCCGATCTCCTGCTGGGTGGGGAACAGCTCGGAGCCCCGGTGGTAGACGTGCAGCACGTCGGCGCCGACGCCCATGCGGGACTCGGCCCCGCGCAGCGCCTCGGCCACCGGCGCGCCGGTGAAGACCTCCGGTGCGACGCCCCACCACGCGCCGCAGGAGGGGATGAGCCTGGCCGTGACCGCGCAGGAGGGCGCGCCGGCGAGCTCGGCCGTGCTGGTGTCGACCCGCGTGGGCGAGCCCTCGGCGGTCGAGCAGGCGGCCGCGAGCGCCAGCACCGCGCAGATGATTGCGGTTTTCGTTGCGAAATGAGAAATACCCCGGAGCTGCAAAGCCTTCCAACCCCCTTGTCGAAGGACCCCCGCCTATCAAACCTGAACCTTGCCATGCCATTCCTCGAACTTCAGCCAGTGCGTGCGTCTGCCCAGGTCACATCAGTGAACCGACCACCCGAATTTTCCCGACAAGTCACCTCATAAATGGGCGTCTTAATGGCCGTACCGGAAAAAATCTTCAGCATTCGACTTGGGTAATATCCGTCCGGCCTATAGTGGGCGGACACCCTCGGCAAGTGACGCGGCGTCGCCATTCGGTGACAAAGCGCATCCTTCAGGAGACCCTCCCCCATGAGCCTGTCGCCGGACCTCCAGGGCCGCCGCCCTGGCGCCGACCTCGACGAGCATTTCTCGCTGCTGCGCAGGCGATGGCTGCTCTTCGTCGGCTGCGTCGTGGTCGGCGGCACGGCCGGGCTCGCGCTGCTGCGCGCCACGCCCCCCGTCTACACGGCCATCACCCAGGTCCTGGTCACGCCCGTCGACGGCCAGGACCAGGGCAACCAGGTGAGCAACCGGCAGCGCGAG
>JABFVJ010000279.1 GCA_013362835.1 Nonomuraea sp.
CATCGCCGGGGCCGCCGCCAGGCTCGCCGCGCTGCGCGCGCTGCCTGGCGACCTCACGCCGCTGTGGCGCACGCTCGACGACCTGGCCGCCGCCCGCTCCCCGGCGGCGCTGCGCCGTCTGGACGGCCGGTTCCACGTCGAGGTGGCCGCCGCCTCGCGGTCGGCGCGACTCACCCAGGAGGAGATCCGGTTGCAGGCCGACATCGGCCCGTTGTTGTGGCTTCCCTGCGACGAGCCGGGCGGGCACGACGCGACCACGGCTCAGCATCGCGCCATCGCCGGGGCCGTCGCCGACGGCGACCCGGACAAGGCCCGTGACCTGGCCGAACGGCATGTGCTCGACGCCGTGGAACGGCTGGTCGAGCTGCGGCTGCGCCTGTCCGGTCCATGAACGCGGGCCCTGCGGCGAGCTGTCGCCGGGGCCCCATGGGACAAGTCGTAGCGACTCCATGACGGTACCGTGGCGCGTCCGCGGGCACGACGACCGGCATGACCGACGCGTACGACCGGGTCGCCGTCGTGACGGGCGCCGACTCCGGCATCGGCAGATCCACCGCCGTGCTGCTGGCCCAGCACGGGTTCGACGTGGGCATCACGTACCACGAGGACGAGGAGGGCGCGCGCGAGACGGCCGCGCTGGTGCGGGAGGCGGGCAAGGCGGCGGCGGTGCGCGGCCACGACCTGGCCGACCCCGAGCGCGGCGCGCACGTCGTCGACGAGCTGGCCGGCGAGCTGGGCGGGCTCGGCGTGCTGGTCAACAACGCGGGCACCGGCTCGTCGGAGCCGCTGCTCGACATGGACTACGAACGCTGGCGCTCGGTGCTGTCGGTGGACCTGGACGGCCCGTTCCTGTGCGCGCAGCGGGCGGCCAGGCGCATGGTGGCCGAGGGGCGCGGCGGCCGGATCGTCAACGTGACCAGCGTGCACGAGGAGTACCCGAAGACGGGGTCGGGGCCGTACTGCGCGGCCAAGGGCGGGCTCAAGCTGCTCAGCCGGGTGCTGGCGCTGGAGCTGGCCGCCCACGGCATCACGGTCAACACGGTCGCGCCCGGCGAGATCGCCACCCCGATGACCGGCCAGGAGGACCAGCCGCCGCGTTTGGGGAGCCGTCCCGGCTACCCGATCCCGAGGCCGGGCGACGCCCGCGAGGTCGCCGCGGTGATCGCCTTCCTGGCCTCGCCGTCCGCGTCGTACCTGACGGGGGCGTCGCTGTTCGTGGACGGCGGCATGGTCATGATGGGGCCGCAGGCGTCGGGGGCGCTCCAGTCCGGCGACTGGCGCTGACCCCCGCCCGCCCTCAGCTCGGCTGGCCGACCGCGAGGGCGGCCGCCACCTGCGGCGCGATCCGGTCCGCCCACCGGGTCAGGACCTCCTCCAGCCCGCCGAGCTGCGACTCCAGCACGGCGAGGCCCGGCGTGGGCACGGTCGCGCCCAGCTCGACCAGCAGGGGCCGCAGGTGCACCTCGACCGCCAGGGAGTGCTTCGGGTCGCCCATGACGAGCAGCGGCAGCGCAACCACCCCGGCCAGCGCCTCCGGCCGCAGCCGGTCGAGGAACGCCTTCAGCAGCCCCGTGTACGTGCCCTTGTAGGTGGGACTGGCCACGACCAGCACGGTCGACTCGGCGACCAGCTCCAGCGCCACCTCGACCCCGGGCGCGGGCCCGGCGGCGAGCAGGTGAGGGCCGAGCGCCGACAGGTCCACCACGTCGGGCGAGCCGGGGACGCCGAGCCGCCGCGCCACGGCCTCGGCGGCCTCGACCGCCACGTTCAGCGTCCTGGAGCCCTCGCGGGGGTTGCCGACCAGCGCGACGACGCTCATCCGGCCACCGCCTCGGCCAGCCGGGCGGCGTACCGGGAGGCGGGTCTGGTCAGGCCGTAGTTGTCGCGGAGGGTACGGCCCTCGTACTCGTACCGGAACAGGCCCCTGACCTGCAGTTCCGGGACGACGTGGTCCACGAAGTCGGACAGGCCCGACGGCAGCAGCGGCGGCATGATGTTGAAGCCGTCGGCGGCGCCGGTGAAGAACCACTCCTGGAGCTGGTCGGCGATCTGCTCGGGCGTCCCGGCGACGACCCGGTGCCCCCGTCCGCCCGCCAGCCGGTTGAGCAGCTGCCTGACCGTCAGCCGCTCCCGCCTGGCCAGGTCGATGACGAGCTTGCGGCGGCTCTGCGCGCCCTCGGTCTCGACGGGCACGTCGGGCAGCGGCAGGTCGAGGTCGTCCTCGGTCAGCTCGATGCCGGTCATGTGGGACAGCTGCGCCAGCCCGTACGCCGGGATGATCAGGTCTTCGAGCTCCTTCTCCAGCAGCAGCGCCTCCCGTTCGGTCGAGCCGATGATCGGCGAGATGCCGGGCAGGACGAGCACCTCCTCCGGCCGCCTGCCGTAGGCGGCCAGGCGGCGCTTGAGGTCGGTGTAGAACTCCTGGCCCTCCTCCAGCGTCTGCTGGGCGGTGAAGACGGCCTCGGCGTGGCGGGCGGCGAACTCCTTGCCGTCCTCCGACGACCCGGCCTGCACCAGCAGCGGGTGGCCCTGCGGCGGGCGCGAGGTGTTCAGCGGGCCGCGTACGGCGAAGTGCGCGCCCGCGTGCTCGATGGCGTGGATCTTGCCGGTGTCGGCGTACCGGCCGCCGACGCGGTCGCCGACGATCGCGTCGTCCTCCCAGCTGTCCCAGAGCTTGCCGACGACCTCCAGGAACTCCGTCGCCCTGGCGTAGCGGGCGGCGTGCGCGGGCCGGTCGACGCCGAAGTTGCGCGCCTCGGCCTCGCTGGCCGAGGTGACGATGTTCCAGCCGGCCCGGCCGCCGCTGATGTGGTCGAGCGAGGCGAACTTGCGCGCCACGTGGAAGGGCTCGTTGTACGTCGTGGACACCGTCGCGATCAGCCCGATGTGGTCGGTGACCGCGGCGAGGGCCGCCAGCAGCGTGAGCGGTTCCAGGCCGCCGAGCGCGTTGTGCCGTACGTCGCCCTGGAGCGCGACGCCGTCGGCGAGGAAGACCGAGTCGAGCTTGCCGCGTTCGGCGATCCTGGCCAGCTCCTGGTAGTGACGGACGTCGGTCAGGCGGCTCGGCTCGGTGCGCGGATGCCGCCAGGCCGCCTCGTGATGGCCGACGCCCATGAGGAAGGCGTTCAGGTGGAGCTTTCTCGTCACGTGGTCCTCCAGGTGGAGAAGCGGCGCTCGACGCCGATCAGGAGCAGGTTGAACAGCAGGCCGACGACGGAGATCGTGATGATGCCGGCGTACATGTCGGGGATGCGGAAGCTGGACTGGGCGTCGAGGATGAGGTAGCCGAGCCCCGCCTTGGCGCCGACCATCTCGGCGAACAGCAGCACGAGGATCGAGTACGCGCCGGCCAGGCGCACCCCGGTGAAGATGGTCGGCACGGCGGCCGGGAGGATCACCTTCTGGAACAGGCGTACCGGGCCGAGGCCCATCGACCTGGCCGACTTGATCAGCAGCGGCTCGACGGTCTTCACGCCGCTGATGGTGTTGAGCAGGATCGGCCAGGAGCAGGCGTACAGGACGAACGTCACCTTCGTCGTCTCGCCGATGCCGAGGATGAGCGTGAAGACCGGCAGCAGCGCGACCGCCGAGGTGTTGCGGAACACCTCCAGCAGCGGGGTGAGGAAGTCGGCGACCGGCTTGTACCAGCCGATCAGCAGCCCGAGCGGGATCGCCAGCAGGATCGCCAGCCCGAACCCGGACAACGACCTGGCCAGCGACGCCTCCAGGTGCTCGGGAAGCCCGCCCGAGAGCAGCAGGCCGGCGCCGGCCGCCAGGTCCTCCGACAGCGGCGGCACGAACACGGGATCCACCACGCCGGCCCGCGGTAACACCTCCCAGGCGGCGAGCAACAGCAGGATCGCCGCCGAGTTCCGCACCACCCGCCGCGCCACGCCACCGGCGCGCCTCCCCCGACGCTCCCGTGCCGGGCGCGCGTCCCCGGCGGTCGGGGCCGGGGTGGCGTGGGGCGGCTCCTCGGAGTCCGGGTCCGAGCCGGGGGATGCCTCGTCGTCGGGGAGGTCGTACCAGTGGAGGTCGCCCTCGGGGCGGGTGCGCTCTTCGGGGCGGGTGCGCTCCTCGGCGCGGGCGTCAGCCATGGTGGGCCGCCGCCTTCCGCTCCAGCACCTGCGCCGCCGCGACCTCGTCGCGCAGCAGCCCCCACACGTGGTGCCGGTACTCGCCGAAGCGCGGGTCGGCCCGCAGGTCGCCCTCGCGCGAGTCGAACTCCACCTCGACGATCTCCTTGATCCGTCCGGGCCTGGAGGTCATCACGGCGACCCGTTGCCCGAGGTAGACGGCCTCGTCGATGCCGTGGGTGATGAAGATGACGGTCTTGCGGGTGTGCTGCCAGATGCGCAGCAGCTCCTCCTGCAGCGACTCGCGGGTCTGCGCGTCGAGCGCGGCGAACGGCTCGTCCATGAGCAGCACGTCGGGGTCGAAGGCCAGGCTGCGGGCGATGGCCACGCGCTGGCGCATGCCGCCGGACAGCTCGTGCGGGTAGCGGTCCTCGAACCCGGACAGGCCGACCAGTTCGAGGTGCCGCCGCGCCCGTTCCGTACGCTCGGCCTTGGCCACGCCCTTGGCCTCCAGCCCGAACGCGACGTTGGCCAGCGCCGTACGCCAGGGGAAGAGCGCGTACTGCTGGAAGACGATCCCCCGGTCGAGCCCCGGCCCGGTGACGGGCTCGCCGTTGACCACGATCTCGCCCGACGACGGCGCGGTCAGCCCGGCGACCAGGTCGAGGAGCGTGGACTTGCCGCAGCCGCTCGGGCCGACAAGGGTGAGGAACTCCCCCTCGCGTACGTCGAGGTCGATCCCGGACAGCGCGGTGAACGGCTCGCCCGCGTCCCTGACCTCGAACTCCTTGCTGACGTTCCTGATGCCGATCTTGGTGCGGACACCGATCTCGCCGATCGTGGCGGTCATGAGCCGCTCCCGTTCGCGTAGGGGTTGAACTGGTTGGTGTAGAGGTCGGACGCCTTGACCTGCCCGGGGCGGATCTCGCCCTCGCGCTGCAGCCAGTCGATCCACCGCTGGAACTCCCGGCCGTCGATCACGCCGCCCTCGCCCGCGATGCCGGTGCTCTTCCAGAGCTTGACCGTGTCGGTGCTCTCGTTGCGGCCGCGCCCGGCGATGATCTGCTCGAACTTCGCCACGACCTCCTCGCGCGGGTGGGTCTGGGCCCAGGCGACGGCCTTGGCGAAGCCCGCGACGAAGGTCTTGACGGTGGCCGGGTTGCGGGCGATGAAGTCCTCGCGCAGCACGACGGAACCAGCCGTGAACGGCCCGAACAGCTCGACGTCGGTGAACAGCGGGCGCAGCCCGCCGCGTTCGAGCGCCTTGTCCTTGAGCACGCCGCCGAGCGTGCCGACGTCGAGCTGCCCCTGGCGCAGCGCCTGCTCGGTGTTGACCGGCGGGATCACCACGAGCTGGACCTGCTCGATCTCGGCCTGGGTCAGCCCCTGGCGCTTGAGGTACTCCTTGATGACGGCTTCGTGGTGGGCGCCGAGGGTGTTGACGCCGATCTTCTTGCCGATGAGGTCGCGGGCGGTCCTGATGGGGCTGTCGTCCTTGACGTAGTAGCCGTTGAAGGACTTCTCGTCGGAGCCGTAGTAGCCGATCACCGCCTTGATCGGGGCCTTGGCGGCCTTGAGCTTGACGATGGCGCCGTCGAAGGCGCCGCCGAAGTCGGTCTGGCCGGTCGCCGCCGACTGGATGTCCTGCGGCCCCGAGGTGGTGTTGCCCACCCACTTGAGCTTGACGTCGCCGAGGTAGCCGAGCTCCGCGGCCAGTTCCGGGAAGGTGACGGAGCCGGCGTTGCCCTGGTAACGCAGCTCCTTCACCTCCGGTTCGCCGGGTTTCGCCGAGCCCTCGGCCGCGCCGCAGCCGACCGTCACGGTCGCGAGCAGCGCGGCGAGGAGTGCACGTCTGATGGTGATCACGATGGGGTTCCTCTGGGGAGAACCGGTTGGGACGTTGCCGGAGGTGCGTGATCAGCGACACTGCGCGCTGGCGACGTGGCCGAAGTCCACGTGCGGGCGCCGGGTCAGGTAAAGGCCCTGGCTCATGCGTACGAAGCTACGAGGTCCGGAACGCAAAGTCAACATTCCCTACTTGATTTACATGAAAATACGGGACCGGTACGCGGACCGCCGCCCGCGCGCCGGCCGTCAGCGCATCGCGTCCAGCCCCTTGACCACGGTGCTCGTCAGCGTGCCGACCTCGGCGATCCCGATGGTCACGACGTCGCCGTGCCGCAGGGTGAAGGGCAGGTCGGGCACCAGGCTCGTGCCCGTGGCCAGCACCGCGCCGTCGGGGAAGACGTCGGCCCTGAACAGGTAGCCGGCCAGGTCGTCGAGCCGCCGGTGCAGCCCGGAGGTCGACGCCTTGCCGTCCCACACCGTACGGCCCCGCCTGGCGATGGTCAGCGTGATGTCCAGGTCGTACGGGTCGGCCACCTCCCAGACCGGCCTGATCGCCGGGCCGGCCGCGCACGCGCCCAGGTAGATCTTGGCCTGGGGCAGGTAGAGCGGGTTGACGCCCTCGATCGTGCGCGAGCTCACGTCGTCGACGACCGTGTAGCCGGCGATCTCGCCCGCCGAGTTCAGCACCAGGCCCAGCTCGGGCTCGGGCACGTCGATCTCCGAGTCGGTCCGCACCGCGATGCGGCCGCCGTCGCCGGAGACCTTCCAGGCCACCGACTTGAAGAACAGCTCGGGGCGTTCGGCGTCGTAGACGAGCTCGTACACGTCGGCCGCGCGCTCGCTCTCGGTCACCCGCGCCTCCCGCGACCGCCGGTAGGTGACCCCGGCCGCCCACACCTCCATCCGGCCGTCCACCGGCGGCAACGTCCGCAGCCCCGCCGACGCGTGCCGTGGCCCGTCGGCCGCCGCGCACCGTTCCCGCAGCTCCGCGACCGGCAGGCGCAGCAGCTCGCCCACCCCGGCCACCCCCGTCAGCTCCGCCACCCGCTCACCGTCGTCGGCCCCGACCGCTTCCGCACCGGTCACCGGGCTGACGAACCGCACGATCCGCATGACCACTCCCCGCTCTCGTCCGTAGGAACACGATCACACCACAAGCTCCGGCGCGCGGGGTTGACAGGGAGGCGGGGCTGGTCTTCTCTGCAACGAGATGCGGGGGTCGGAGGGGAGCATTCCATGCGTGCTTTTCGGCGGCTCGTCGTCGCCCTGGCCGTCTGCGTTCCGCTGGCCGCCGTCCCGCCCGCCTCGGCGGCGGCGGGAGCCGCCCCCGGTGGTCCCGGCGCGCCGTCGCACTTCGGCCTCGCCCGGAAGGACTGCGTCGGTACGGCGGCGGGCAGGGCGTCCAAGGTCTGGTACACGGTCGCGGGCGGCGTGCTCTCCGACGTGTACGAGCCCACGATCGACAACACGAACGTCGAGACCATGCAGTTCGTCGTCACCGACGGCAGCACGTTCACCGAGCTGCAGGCCCGCGACACCACCTACCGGGTGGAGACCGGCCGCTCGGGGCTGAGCTGCACCGTCACCTCCACCAGCAGGAACGGCCGCTACCAGCTGACCACCACCTACGTCACCGACCCCGGCGGCGACGCCGTCGTGGTCAGGACCAGGCTGCGTCCGCCGGGGCTGCGGCTGTACGTACGGCTCGACGCGAGCGTCAACGGCAACGGGGGCGGCGGCGCGGCGAACGGCGGGGCCGACGGCGGCGTGGTGGACGCCGCCACCGGCGCCCCGGTGATCTCCGACCCGAACACCGCGACCTCGGCGCCCGCCCGCGACTACGCCGTGCCCACCCACCTCGCGCTGCGGGCCGAGCGGCGGCTGCCGGAGTCGAGCGTCGGCTACGCGGGCACCCCG
>JABFVJ010000219.1 GCA_013362835.1 Nonomuraea sp.
CGGCCCTGGCCCGCTCCATGGCGGGGTGGGCCCGGAGCAGGGTCAGCGCCTCGTCCACGTCCTCCTCGGCCACCGGGCCCGACAGGAGCGCGGTCAGCCTCGACTGCTCACCGCTGGTGAGCGCGTACAGGACCGGGAGGGTCTTGACGCCCTCGCGCAGGTCGGTGCCGGGGGTCTTGCCCGACTCGGCGCCGGAGGAGGCCACGTCGAGCAGGTCGTCGCCGAGCTGCCAGGCCACGCCGATCGCCTCGCAGGCGCGGCTCAGCCGCTCCTCGACGTCGGCGGGGGCGCCGGACAGCAGCGCGCCGAACCGGCCGGACGCGGCGATGAGAGAGCCCGTCTTGTCGGACAGCACGCTCAGGTAGTGGCCCACCAGGTCCTCGCCGTCGCGCGGGCCGATCGTCTCACGGATCTGTCCCTGCACCAGGCGGGAGAACGTCTGCGCCTGGATGCGGATCAACTCGGGGCCGAGGTCGGCGAGGATGTCCGAAGCCTGGGCGAACAGGTAGTCACCGGTGAGGATCGCCACGGTGTTGTCCCAGCGGGCGTTGGCCGAGGGTGTGCCGCGGCGCACCGGGGCCTCGTCCATGACGTCGTCGTGGTAGAGGGAACCCAGGTGGGTCAGCTCGATGACCACCGCGCCGGGCACGACACCCGGCGCGGAAGGGTCGCCGAACTGGGCCGCGAGCAGCACCATCAGCGTACGGAACCGCTTGCCGCCCGCCTCGATGAGGTGCTTGGACGCCTCCGTGACGAAGGCGTCCTCGCTCTCCACCGATGAGCGCAGGAGCTTCTCGACCGCGGCCAATCCGGTGGCCACGTCCTGCGCCAACCGTTCGTCCTCAATGGGAAGGTCAACCACGGGAGGCGCAGACATACGGGATCCCCTTATCTAATGAACAGTGCCGAAGCGGCGTCGTTGGCGACACCGAGGATGGACTCCGGGTAGAGCCCCACTCCTACGGTAACCAGCAGGGAAACGGCGATGACGGCCACGGTCCCCATACTGGGCACCGCGATCGACGGGCCGTCGGCCGCAGGCTCGCTGAAGAACATCAGCACGATCACGCGGACGTAGAAGAACGCGGCGATGGCCGAGGCCACCACGCCCACCACGACCAGACCGGCCATCCAGCCGCCCATCGAGTCGCCGGGCTGCGTGCCGCTGGAGAGGGCGGCCGCGAACACGGCGTACTTGCCGAAGAAGCCGCTGGTCAGCGGGATTCCGGCGAAGGCGAGCAGGAAGAAGGCGAACACGCCGGCGAGGATCGGCGACCGCTTGCCGAGCCCGGCCCAGCGCGACAGGTGTCCCGCCTCGCCGCCCGGGTCGCGTACGAGCGTGACCACCGCGAACGCGCCGACCGTCGTGATGCCGTAGACGGCCAGGTAGAACAGGATCGCCTTGAGCGACTGGGCGTTCTGACCGGCCGAGCCGAACGTCGCCATCACGCCGACGAGCAGGAAGCCCGCGTGCGCGATGGAGGAGTAGGCCAGCATGCGCTTGATGTCGGTCTGCGTGATCGCGAGGATCGAACCGACGATCATCGTCAGGGCGGCGACGACCCAGATGGCCGGCCGCCAGTTCCAGTCGAGGTTGCCCAGACCCACCCAGAACACCCGCAGCACGGCGCCGACGGCCGCGACGAGCGTGCCCGAGGCCATGAGCGCGGTGATGGGGGTCGGGGCGCCCTGGTAGACGTCCGGCTTCCACGCCTGGAAGGGCGCGGCGCCGATCTTGAACAGCAGGCCGACGCCGAGCAGCGCGAGCCCGACCATGAGCAGCGGGTCGAGCATGACGCCCTTGCCCAGGGCCGCGTTGATCCCGGGGAGCGAGACGGTGCCCGCGAAGCCGTAGATCATGGCGGTGCCGTACAGGAAGAACGCCGACGAGAACGCGCCCAGCAGGAAGTACTTCATCGACGCCTCCTGCGACAGCAGGCGGCGACGGCGGGCCAGGCCGCACAGCAGGTACAGCGGCAGCGACATGACCTCAAGGGCCACGAACATCGTCAGCAGGTCGTGCGAGGCCGGGAAGAGCAGCATGCCGCCGACCGCGAACAGGACCAGCGGGTAGACCTCGGTCTGGCCGGCGCCGTTGCTCGCGGCCTCGGCCTCCTCCTCGTCGGCGCTGCCCGGGACCGCCGCCGCCGAGGCCACGAAGTGACCCTCGTCGTTGATCAGCAGCACCGACACGAACGCCAGGACGATGATCACGCCCCAGATGAACAGCGAGGGCCCGTCGACCGCGACCGCGCCCATGGCGACGGCCTGCGTCGGCACCCCGCGTACGACCTGCACGATGACCAGCGCGAACGCGCCGATCAGGCTGAGCAGCGTGAGCGGGATGTGCATGGACTTACGCAGGTAACGCGGGGCGAACGCCTCGACGAGCACCCCGATGCAGGCCGCGCCGAAGATGATCAGCAACGGCGCCAGTGTGCCGTACTCGATCGTCGGCGCTTGGATGACGTCGTTCACTGACCTGTCCCCTTCTCAGCGACGGTGGAGGTGGGTACGTGCACGTTGGTCAGCGTCTGGTGCACCGACGGGTTGATCACGTCGAGCAGCGGCTTGGGGAAGAAGCCGAACCCGATGATCAGCGCGACCAGCGGCGCGAGCACCCAGATCTCGCGGGCGTTGAGATCCTTGAACGCCTTGACCGGCTCGGCGGTCGGGCCGTTCAGCGCCCGCTGCACCATCCACAGGATGTAGACGGCGGCGAGGATGACGGCCACCGCGGAGATGATCGCCGCCACCGTCAGCGCGCCGACGCCGTGCGCCTCGCTGGAGTACGTGCCGATCATCACCATGAACTCGCTGACGAAGGACGACAGACCCGGCAGCGAGAGACCGGCCAGACCGGCGACCAGGAAGAAGCCCGCGAGCACCGGGGCGACCTTCTGCACGCCTCCGTAGTCGGCGATGAACGGCGAGCCGCGCCGGGCGATGAGGAACCCGGCGGCGAGGAAGAGCGCGCCCGTGGCGAAGCCGTGGTTGACCATGTAGAGCGCCGCGCCGGACTGGGCGACCTTCGACATGGCGAACACGCCGAGCACGATGAAGCCGAAGTGCGAGATCGACGTGTAGGCGATGAGCCGCTTCATGTCGGTCTGCCCGATGGCCACGATCGCGCCGTAGATGATGCTGATGACCGCCAGGACGACGATCGGCATCGTGAACGCCTTGGCCGCGTCGGGGAACAGCTCCAGGCAGAAGCGGAGCATGCCGAACGTGCCGACCTTGTCGAGCACGCCCACGAGCAGCACGGCCGCGCCGGCCGGAGCCTGGGCGGCCGCGTCGGGCAGCCAGGTGTGCACCGGCCAGAGCGGCGCCTTGATGGCGAAGGCGATGAAGAATCCGCCGAACAGCCACTTCTGCGTCGTCGGGTCCTGGATGGCCCCGACCAGCTCGGGGAACATGAACGTGCCCTTGTTCGCGACCACGTAGAGCCCGATGACCGCGACCAGCATGAGCAGGCCGCCGAACAGGGAGTACAGCAGGAACTTCACGGCCGCGTACGACCGCTGGGCGCCGCCGTACGACCCGATCATGAAGTACATCGGGATCAGCATGGCTTCGAAGAACACGTAGAAGAGGAAGATGTCGGTCGCCGCGAAGACGCCGATCATCATCGTCTCCAGGACGAGCAGCAACGAGAAGTACGTCTTGACCGACCGCTTCGGCGTGATCAACGTGCCGTCGGCGGTCTTGACGCCGTCGGCGTCGTGCCAGGAGGCCAGGACCACGATCGGCACCAGCACGACCGACAGCGCGATCAGCACCAGGGCGACGCCGTCGACGCCGACCCCGAACTTCACGCCGAAGCTCGGGATCCAGTCGTACTCGGCCTTGAACTGGAAGCGGTCGCCGTCGGGCTTGAACCCGGCGGCCATGACGCCCGTGAGGACCAGCGTGACGAGCGAGAACAGCAGCGTGGCCTGCTTGGCCAGCTTGTCACTGCCCTTGGGAAGCAGGGCCACCACGATGGCGCCCACCACGGGCACCGCCATGAGTATCGGGAGCCAGGGTGACATCAGATGTTCCCAACGAGGAGCAGGGCGCCGGTCAGGAGCGCGGCACCGATCAGGATGGACAACGCGTACGTTCGCGCGAAGCCCGTCTGGAGCCTGCGCAGGCGACCCGAGCTCCCGCCGATCCCCGCGGCCAGGCCGTTGACGATCCCGTCGACGCCGCGGTTGTCGAAGAACACCGCGAGGCGGGTCAGCCACTGGCCGGGGCGCATGAGCAGGGACTCGTTGAGCGCGTCACCGTACAGGTCGCGGCGGGCGAACGTGGTGAGGAAGGAGCCGCGCGGCTGCACCGCGGGCACCTCGACCCGGCCGTAGCGCATCCACGCGAAGGCGGCGCCGACGGCGACCAGGGCCAGCGTGACCAGACCGGGGGTGGTGAACGGTTCGAACCCCTCCGGCTTGACGGCGGGCAGGCCGACCGCGGGAGCCAGGAAGTCCATCAGCCGGTTGCTCAGGATGAGGTAACCGCCCAGGAAGATCGAGCCGATCGACAGGATGATCAGCGGCCAGGTCATGACGGCCGGGGACTCGTGCGGGTGGGCGTCGTCGGCCCAGCGCTTCTGGCCGAAGAAGGTCATGAAGACCATCCGCGACATGTAGAAGCCGGTGATGCCCGCGCCGAGCACGGCCAGCCACCCCAGCACGGGCTGGTGGTGAACGGCGGTCTCGATGATGCCGTCCTTGGTGAAGTAACCGGACAGCAGCGGGAAACCGATGATCGCCAGGTAGCCGATGAAGAACGTGGCGAAGGTGACCGGCATGAACTTGCGCAGGGCGCCGTACTTCCTCATGTTCACCTCGTCGTTCATGCCGTGCATGACCGATCCGGCGCCGAGGAACATGTTGGCCTTGAAGAAGCCGTGCGTGATCAGGTGGCCGATCGCGAAGGCGTAACCCGCCGGGCCGAGGCCCGCGCCGAGCATCATGTAGCCGATCTGCGACATCGTCGAGCCGGCCAGGCCCTTCTTGATGTCGTCCTTGGCGCAACCGATGATGGCACCGGCGAGCAGCGTGGCCGCGCCGACGATGGCGACGGCGAGCGCCGCCCCCGAGCCCTCGGGGAAGAAGAACGCGCCCGAGCGGACCACCAGGTAGACGCCGGCGGTGACCA
This sequence comes from Nonomuraea sp., assembly GCA_013362835.1. The sequence continues at coordinate 5,143 of JABFVJ010000219.1, forward strand.
TGGTCGCCGCGTGGATCAGGGCCGACACGGGCGTCGGGCCCTCCATGGCGTCGAGGAGCCAGGACTGCAGCGGGAGTTGCGCCGACTTGCCGCAGGCCCCGAGGAGCAGCAGCAGGCCGATGGCCAGCATGGTGCCGTCGGAGACCTGGGTGTGGCCGATCTGCTCGCCGATGCCCTTGAAGGCCAGCGAGCCGAACGAGGTCCAGATGATGAACATGCCGACCAGCAGGCCGAAGTCGCCGACGCGGTTGACGACGAACGCCTTCTTCGCCGCGACCGCCGCCGACGGCTTGAACTGCCAGAACCCGATCAGCAGGTACGAGGCCAGACCCACGCCCTCCCAGCCGACGAACAGCCCGAGGTAGTTGTCGGACAGCACCAGCAGGAGCATCGCGGCGACGAACAGGTTCAGGTACGCGAAGAACCTGCGCCGGTGCTCGTCGTGCGACATGTAGCCGATCGAGTAGATGTGGATCAGCGATCCGACACCCGTGATCAGAAGGGCGAAGCTGATCGACAGCGGGTCGATGAGCAGCCCCATGTCGACCATGGGCGGCTCGCCGGACGCCATGCTCGGGATGAACTCGAACAGATGCACGGCCTGGCGACGTTGACCGTCACCCAGGCCGAGGATTTCGAAGAACGCCAGCACGGCCACGGCGAACGAGGCGAGGGACATGGCCACGCCCAGCAGGTGGCCCCACCGGTTGGTGAACCGGTTGAACACCAGCAGGATGAACGCCCCCAGCAACGGGAGCGCGATCATCAGCCAGGAGACCCCGATCACGCCACCAGTGGTGTGCTGGACGATCTCAACAGGAGATTCCACCAGTCACCTCTAGTACTTCAGCAGGTTGACGTCGTCGACGGACGCGGACCTGCGGGTTCGGAAGATCGTCACGATGATGGCCAGGCCGACGACGACCTCGGCCGCGGCCACCACCATCACGAAGAACGCGATGATCTGGCCTTCCAGGTTGCCGTTCTGCCTGGCGAAGGTGACGAACGCGAGGTTGCAGGCGTTGAGCATGAGCTCCACGCACATGAACACCACGATCGCGTTACGCCTGATCAGCACGCCGAGCGCGCCGATCGCGAACAGCACGCCGGACAGGATGAGGTAGTGGGTCGTCACTTGGTCACCTCGTTAGTGGACTCGTCTTCCTCGGCCGTGCGCTTGACGGCCTCGGCGAGCTTCGGGTCCTCGGGGAGGTGGCCGTGCTCGACGTCGTACCGGGCGATGTAGCGGTTGACCGACGACTCCGCGACCGACCCGTCGGGCAGCAGCGCCGGCATGTCGATCGCGTTGTTCCTGGCGTACGTGCCGGGGCCGGGGAGCGGGGAGGGCCGGTCGCCGAGGAAGCGGGCGCGGGACAGGTCCTTCTGCGTGACCTTCTCCGTCAGCTTCTCCCGGTGTGCCAGCACCATCGCGCCCAGGGCGGCGGTGATCAGCAGGGCCGAGGTGACCTCGAACGCGAAGACGTACTTGGTGAACAGCAGCAGCGCGATCGAGCGGATGTAGCCGCCCTGCGCCGTGGCCTGCGCGAGGCCCGCCTCACCGGAGAAGATCGCGTTGCCGACCGCCAGGATGATCAGGACGGCGAAGCCGAGCGCCGCGAGCACGCCCCAGAAGCGCTGGCCCCGCAGCGTCTCCACGAAGGAGTCGGAGGAGTCGACGCCGACCAGCATGAGCACGAACAGGAACAGCATCATGATGGCGCCGGTGTAGACGATGATCTGCACCGCGGCGAGGAAGGGCGCGTCCTGGACGGCGTAGAGCACCGCGAGGCAGAGCATCACGGTGCCGAGCATCAGCGCCGAGTAGACGGCCTTCCTGTTGAAGACCATGCCCAGCGCCGCGCCGACGGATACGACGGCGAGCACCCAGAATGTGATGGTCTCACCCATTGGTTCGTCCCAGCCGGTAGTAGTCCTCTTCGGTCTCGCCGAGGCGCATGGGGTGCGGGGGCTGCTCCATGCCCTGGGTCAGAGGCGCGAGGAGCATCTCCTTGGTGAAGATCAGGCTCTCACGGCTGCTGTCGGCGAGTTCGTACTCGTTGGTCATCGTGAGCGCCCGGGTCGGGCAGGCCTCGATGCACAGACCGCACAGGATGCACCGCAGATAGTTGATCTGGTACGTGCGCCCGTAACGCTCGCCCGGCGAGAAGCGCTCCTCGTCGGTGTTGTCCGCGCCCTCGACGTAGATCGCGTCGGCCGGACACGCCCAGGCGCACAGCTCGCACCCGACGCACTTCTCCAGCCCGTCAGGCCAGCGGTTGAGCTGGTGACGCCCGTGGAAGCGAGGAGCCGTCGGCTTCTTCTCCTCCGGGTAGTTCGTCGTGACGGGCTTCTTGAACATCGTGTGGAAGGTGACCCCGAAGCCCTTGACGGGGTTCAGCCAATCAGTTAGTCCCACTGGGAATCTCCTTGTGCTGCACCCCGTGGTAGTGCGGCAGATCGAGCGGCGGCACAGGGAAGCCGCCGGCCGTCGGCTCGTCGGACAGTTGCTCGAACTCGGCCTCCACCTCGGCCTTGCGCGCCTCCTTGCGCCGCTGGTTGACGGTGTCGAACCGCATCCAGATGGCCAGCGCGCCGACCACGATGACCGCGCCGATCACGATGCCGACCGTCTTGTTGCCCTCGTTGACGACCACGTTGCGAGCCGCGGCGACGAGCAGGATCCAGGCCAGGTTGACCGGGATCAGCACCTTCCAGCCCAGGGACATGAGCTGGTCGTAACGTACGCGCGGCAGCGAGGCACGCACCCACACGATGAAGCTGAAGGTCAGCACGAACTTGATGAAGAACCACAACACCGGCCACCAGCCGACGTTGGCGCCGTCCCAGAGGGAGATCGGCCACGGGGCCCGCCAGCCGCCCAGGAACAGGGTGACCGCGATGCCGGAGGCGGTGAAGGTGTGCAGGTACTCGCCCATCATGATCAGGGCGAACTTCAGCGAGGAGGAGTATTCGGTCTGGAAGCCGCCGACCAGCTCGCCCTCGCCCTCGGGCAGGTCGAACGGGATGCGGGCGGCCTCGCCGAACATGCAGATCACGTAGATGATGAACGACGGGAGCAGCAGGAAGACGAACCAGCCCTGCTCGCCCTGCGCCTTGACGATCTCGGACGTGGACAGCGTCCCGGCGAACAGGAAGATCGCCACGAACGACAGACCCATCGCGATCTCGTACGAGACCACCTGCGCCGCCGACCGCAGACCGCCGAGCAGCGCGTACGGCGAGCGCGACGACCAGCCGGCCAGCACCACGCCGTAGACCGAGATGGCGCCCATGGCCAGCATGAACAGCACGGCCACCGGCAGGTCGACCATCTGCAGCGGCGTCTGCACGCCGAACAGGTTGACCATCGGCGCGAACGGCACGATCGAGAAGGCCAGGAACGCCGGGACCACCATGATCACGGGAGCCAGCAGGTAGAGCACCTTGTCCACGGTCCGCGGGAAGATGTCCTCCTTCAGGCCCATCTTGATGCCGTCGGCCACGGACTGCAGCAGACCGAACTTGCCGGCCCGGTTGGGGCCGTAGCGGTGCTGCATCCGCGAGATCAGCTTGCGCTCGTACCAGACGCCGAACAGGATGCCCAGCATCAGGAAGACGAACAGCATCACGGCCTTGATGATGGTGATCCACAGCGGGTCCTTGCCGAAGTCGGCAAGGGTGGGATCGGCCGCGAGAACGTGAATCATGAGGCGCTCCCGATCGTGACGATGTCGCCGGCCACCGCGCGCAGGTCACGCGTGACCGAGCAGCCGCCGGAGTTCGCCGGCACCCAGACCACGCGGTCGGGCAGGTCCGCGACGCGGACCGGCAGCGTGACCGCGTTGGGGCCGGGGCCGCCGACGACGAGCTTGTCGCCGTCGGTGACGCCGATCTCGGCCGCCGTGCTCTCCGACACCAGCGCCTCGGTGGCGCGGGCGGTGCCGGCCAGGTAGGGCTCGCCGTCCTGCAGCCTGCCCTCGTCGAGCAGCAGGTGCCAGGTCGACAGCAGCGCCTCGCCGGCCGCCGGGGCGACCTGGGCGCGGGTGGCGACGCTCGGGGCGGTGACGCGGGTGCCGCGCCAGGCGCCGAGGCTGGACAGCTCACGCCGTACGGCCTTGGCGTCCGGCAGGCCGAGGTGCACGTCCATGCGGTCGGCCAGGTTGCCGATGACGGCGAGGTCGCTCTGCAGCCCGGGGACGCGCAGCGGCGCCTCGAACGAGCGGCCCCTGCCCTCCCAGTTGACGAACGTGCCGCTCTTCTCCTGGACGGCCGCGACCGGCAGGACCACGTCGGCGCGGTCGGTGACGGCGCTGGCGCGGATCTCCAGGCTGACGATGAACGGCGTGTTCTCCAGCGCCTCAAGCGCGGCGGCGGGGTCGGCCAGGTCGTGCGGGTCGACCCCGGACACGACCAGCGCGTCGATCTCGCCCGCGCGGGCGGCGGCGAGGATGGCGTCGGTGTCGCGGCCGGGGGTGGCGGGCAGCGAGCCCACGTTCCACACCCTGGCGACCTCGGCCCGAGCGCTCTCGTCGTCGACCGGGCGGCCGATCGGCAGCAGGTTGGGCAGCGCGCCGGCTTCGAGCGCGCCGCGCTCACCGGCCCTGCGCGGCACCCAGGCGAGCCGGACGCCGGAGCCGGCGCCGAGGCGTACGAGGGCGGACAGGGCGCCGGGCACGGTGGCCAGCCGCTCGCCGGCGAGCACGATCGTGCCCTCGGCCAGCGTGCCGACCAGCTCGCCGATCGCGTCGGCCTCGGAGCCCGGCGCGGTGCGGACGAGCGTGCCGCCCATCTTCACCAGACCGGCGGAGGCGAACGGCGCGATCGCGGTGACCTTCAGGCCCTTCTTCTGCCACGCCTTGCGCAGGCGCAGGAAGACGATCGGCGACTCCTCCTCGGGCTCGAACCCGACGAGCAGCACGGCCGGGGCGTTCTCCAGGTCGGCGTAGCCGATCTCGATGCCCTTGCCGGCCACCGCGTGCGCCAGGAACTGCGCCTCCTCGGCGGAGTGCGGGCGGGCGCGGAAGTCGATGTCGTTGCTGCCGAGCGCGACCCTGGCGAACTTGCTGTAGGCGTAGGCGTCCTCGACCGTGACCCGGCCGCCGACCAGCACGCCGGCCTTGCCGCGGGCGGCGGCCAGACCCGCGGCGGCGACCGCGAGCGCCTCAGGCCACGAGGCGGGCACGAGCACGCCTTCCTCGTTGCGGACCAGAGGCGTCTTGAGCCGGTCGGGCTGGGTGGCGTAGGAGAAGGCCCAGCGGCCCTTGTCGCAGTTCCACTCCTCGTTCACCTGCGGGTCGTTGCCCGCCAGGCGGCGGGTGACCCGGCCGCGCCGGTGGTCGGTGCGCAGGGAGCAGCCCGACGCGCAGTGCTCGCACGCGCTCGGCGTGGAGACCAGGTCGAACGGCCGCGCCCGGAACCGGTAGGCCGCGCCGGTGAGCGCGCCCACCGGGCAGATCTGCACCGTGTTGCCGGAGAAGTAGGAGTTGAACGGCTTGCCCTCCGCCGTACGGACCTGCTCCTTGGCGCCGCGCTCGAAGAACTCGATGAGCGGGTCGCCGGCGATCTGGTCGGAGAAGCGGATGCAGCGGGCGCACTGGACGCAGCGCTCACGGTCGAGCAGCACCTGCGTGGACAGCGGCAGCGGCTTCGGGAACGTGCGCTTCTGCTCCTGGAAGCGGGACTCGCCCTGGCCGTTCGACATGGCCTGGTTCTGCAGGGGGCACTCGCCGCCCTTGTCGCAGACCGGGCAGTCGAGCGGGTGGTTCATCAGCAGCAGCTCCATGGCCCCGCGCTGCGCCTTCTCGGCGACCGGCGAGGTGAGCTGCGTCTGCACGACCATGCCCTCGGCGACCTCGATCGCGCACGACGGCTGCGGCTTGGGGAAGCCGCGGCCGTTGCCCGCGTCGGGGATGTCCACGAGGCACTGGCGGCAGTTGGCCGCCGGGTCGAGCAGCGGGTGGTCGCAGAACCGGGGGATCTGGATGCCCAGCAGCTCGGCGGCCCTGATGATCAGGGTGCCCTTGGGGACGCTGACCTGGAACCCGTCGATGGTCAGGGTAACCAGGGTGATTTCTGTTTCTACGACGGTCACTGCTCACCCCAGAGAGTGGACTTCTTCGGGTCGAACGGGCAGCCGCCGATCTCGAAGTGCTTGAGGTACTCCTCGCGGAAGTACTTCACCGAGGAGTGGATCGGGCTCGTCGCGCCGTCGCCGAGGGCGCAGAAGGAGCGGCCGAGGATGTTGTCCGCGATGTCGGTGATCGTGGACAGGTCCTCCTCGGTGCCCTGGCCCTTCTCCAGGCGCTTGAGCACCTGCTTGAGCCAGTAGGTGCCCTCGCGGCACGGCGTGCACTTGCCGCAGGACTCGTGGGCGTAGAACTCGGTCCAGCGCAGCACCGTGCGGACCACGCAGGTGGTCTCGTCGAAGATCTGCAAGGCGCGGGTGCCGAGCATCGAGCCCTTGGCGCCGACGGCCTCGAAGTCGAGCGGGACGTCGAGGTGCTCGTCGGTGAAGATCGGCGTGGAGGAGCCGCCCGGGGTCCAGAACTTGATCTGGTGCCCCTCGCGGATGCCGCCGGCCATGTCGAGCAGCTCGCGCAGCGTGATGCCGAGCGGGGCCTCGTACTGGCCGGGCCTGGTGACGTGGCCGCTCAGGGAGAAGATGCCGAAGCCCTTGGACTTCTCGGTGCCCATCCCGGCGAACCAGTCGGCGCCGTTGGCGATGATCGAGGGAACACTGGCGATCGACTCGACGTTGTTCACGACAGTAGGCGAGGCGTACAGGCCCGCCACGGCCGGGAACGGGGGCTTGAGTCGCGGTTGACCTCTGAAGCCTTCCAGCGAGTCGAGCAGCGCCGTCTCCTCGCCGCAGATGTACGCGCCCGCGCCGCTGTGCACGACCAGTTCGAGGTTGTACCCGGAGCCGAAGACGTCCTCGCCCAGGAAGCCCTTCTCGTACGCCTCCCGCACGGCCGCGTGCAGCCGCCGGATGACGTGCAGCACCTCGCCGCGCACGTAGATGAAGGCGTAGTTGGCCCTGATCGCGAACGCCGTGATGATGACGCCCTCGACCAGCGAGTGCGGGTTGGCCATCATCAGCGGGATGTCCTTGCAGGTGCCCGGCTCCGACTCGTCGGCGTTGACGACGAGGTAGTGGGGCTTGCCGTCGCCCTGCGGGATGAAGCCCCACTTCATGCCGGTGGGGAAGCCCGCGCCGCCGCGGCCGCGCAGGCCGGAGTCCTTGACCGCCTGGATGACGGCGTCGGGCTCCATGCCCAGCGCCTTCTTGGCGGCCTTGTAGTCGCCGCCGTAGCCGTCGAGGGTGAAGGAGTCTGCCTGGTCCCAGTTGGCGGTGAGGACCGGGGTCAAAGTGGTGCTCATGCCTCGGGGGCCTTCCATCCGTTGGCCTTGGCGACCTTCAGGCCCTCCAGCGAGGGGCCGGCGGCCGACGGGCCGTCGCCCGCGAGGTCGTCGGGCAGGCCCGCGAGCACGCGCGAGGCCTCCTTGAAGGTGCAGAGCTTCTTCGGGCCGCGGGTCGGCCGCACGTCCTTGCCGTCACGCAGGTCGTCGACGAGCTGCTTGGCCGAGTCGGGCGTCTGGTTGTCGAAGAACTCCCAGTTGACCATCATGACCGGGGCGAAGTCGCAGGCCGCGTTGCACTCGAGGCGCTCCAGGGAGATCTTGCCGTCTCCGGTGGTCTCCTCGTGGCCGACGCCGACGTGCTCCGACAGCTCGTCCCAGATCTCGTCGCCGCCCATGACGGCGCACAGCGCGTTGATGCAGACGCCCACGTGGTAGTCGCCGGCGGGCTTGCGCTTGTACATCGTGTAGAAGGTCGCGACGCCGGTGACCTCGGCCTTGCTGAGGCCCAGCATCTCGGCGCAGAACTCCTGGCCGTCGTCGGAGACGTAGCCGTCCTCCGACTGCACGAGGTGGAGCAGCGGCAGCAGGGCGGACCGCGTCTTCGGGTAGCGGCCGATGATCTCCTTGGCGTCCCGTTCGAGACGCTCCCGGACTTCCGGTGAAAATGTCACCGGTCCACACCTCCCATGACGGGGTCGATAGATGCCACCGCGGCGATGACGTCGGCGACCTGGCCGCCCTCCGCCATCGCGGGGAAGCCCTGCAGGTTGCAGAAGGAAGGCTCGCGGAAGTGCACGCGGTAGGGGCGGGTGCCGCCGTCGCTGACGACGTGCGCGCCGAGCTCGCCCTTGGGCGACTCGATGCTCGCGTACGCCTGCCCGGCCGGCACCCTGAAGCCCTCGGTCACCAGCTTGAAGTGGTGGATGAGGGCCTCCATCGAGCTGCCCATGATGTGCGCGATGTGGTCGGGCGAGTTGCCGAAGCCGTCGGGGCCGAGCGCGAGCTGCGCGGGCCAGCCGATCTTCTTGTCCTCGATCATCACGGGGTCGCCCTTGAGCGGCCCGGCGATGCGGTCGAGAGCCTGCTCGACGATCTTGAGCGACTCCTCCATCTCCCGCATGCGCACGAGGTAGCGCGAGTAGACGTCGCAGCCGCGCTCGGTGGCGACCTCGAACTCGTACGTCTCGTAGCCGCAGTAGGGCTGCGACTTGCGCAGGTCCCACGGCAGGCCGGCGGACCTCAGGATCGGGCCGGTGATGCCGAGCGCCATGCAGCCGGTCAGGTCGAGGTAGCCCACGTCCCTGGTGCGGCGCACGTAGACGGGGTTCTCGTCGAGGAGCTTGCGGATGTCCTTGATCCGCTTGGGCATCTCCTTGAGGAACTCGCCCACCTTGTCGACCGCGCCCGCGGGCAGGTCGACGCTGACGCCGCCCGGCCTGATGTAGGCGTGGTTCATGCGCAGACCCGTGATGTACTCGAACAGGTCCATGATCATTTCACGGTCGCGGTAGCCGAACAGGAACGGCGTGGTCGCGCCCAGCTCCATGCCGAACGTGCCCATGGCGACCAGGTGGGAGGCGATGCGGTTGAGCTCCATCATCATCACGCGGATCGCCTGCGCCCGCTCGGGCACGCGGTCGGTGATGCCGAGCAGCTTCTCCACGCCCAGGCAGTACGCGGTCTCGTTGAAGATCGGCGAGAGGTAGTCCATGCGCGTCACGAACGTGGTCCCCTGGGTCCACGTCCGGAACTCCATGTTCTTCTCGATGCCGGTGTGCAGGTAGCCGATGACGCTGCGCGCCTCGGTGACCGTCTCACCGTCGAGCGTCAGGACCAGGCGGAGCACCCCGTGGGTCGACGGGTGCTGCGGGCCCATGTTGACGACCAGGCGCTCTTCCTCGGTGTCGCGCGCGCCGCCGACGACCTCGTCCCAGTCTCCGCCGGTGACCGAGTAGACCTTGCCCTCTGTCGCCTCGTCATAAGCGGTGCTCATGAGTAAGACCTCCTCTGGTCCGGCGAGGGGATGGTGGCGCCCCGGTACTCGACCGGGATGCCGCCGAGCGGGTAGTCCTTGCGCTGCGGGTGGCCGTCCCAGTCGTCCGGCATCATGATCCGGGTGAGCGCCGGGTGGCCGTCGAAGACGATTCCGAAGAAGTCGTACGTCTCCCGCTCATGCCAGTCGTGACCAGGGTAAACGCCCACAGTCGATGGAATGTGCGGGTCGGCGTCCGGCGCGCTGACCTCCAGCCGCACCCGCTTGTTGTGGGTGATCGAGCAGAGGTGGTAGACGGCGTGCAGCTCCTCGCCCTTCAGGTGCGGGTAGTGCACCCCGGACACGCCGAGCGACAGCTCGAAACGCAGCGCAGGGTCGTCGCGCAGCTTCTGGCAGACCTCGACGACGCGTTCCCGCTTGACGTGCAGGGTCAGCTCGCCGCGGTCGACGACCACGCGCTCGATCGCGTCGTCCATCGCGAGGGCGTCGACGAGCTCGTCGAAGTAGCCGCCGTAGGGGCGGGGCGTGGAGAGCTGGGGCGCCCGGCGTACGACGAGGCCGCCGTAGCCGGAGGTGTCGCCGGAGTCCTGCGCGCCGAACATGCCGTGCCTGGCGACGGGCGCTTCGGGGACGGCCGGGACCGAGGCGGCCTCGGGGGCCTCCCCGCTCTCCGGGCTCCCGGGAAGGTGGTCGGGCGAGGTCACTTTCCGGCCCCCTGGTCGATCAGCGGCAGCGTGCGCAGCGCCTGCAGCTCGAGCTCCTCGATCTGCTTGGCCCGGTGCGCGCCGAACTTCATGTTCTGGATCTTGTCGTGCAGCTTCACGATGGCGTCGATCAGCATCTCCGGCCGCGGCGGGCAGCCCGGCAGGTAGATGTCGACCGGCACGACGTGGTCGACGCCCTGCACGATGGCGTAGTTGTTGAACATGCCGCCGCTGGAGGCGCACACGCCCATGGAGATGACCCACTTGGGCTCGGCCATCTGGTCGTAGATCTGCCGCAGGACGGGCGCCATCTTCTGCGACACGCGCCCGGCGACGATCATGAGGTCGGCCTGGCGGGGAGACGCCGAAGCGCGCTCCATGCCGAAGCGCGCCAGGTCGTAGTGGGGGCCACCGGTGGCCATCAGCTCGATGGCGCAACAGGCGAGACCGAACGTCGCCGGCCACACGGAGCTCTTTCGCGCCCATCCGGCGGCCGCTTCGACCGTGCTGAGGATGAACCCGCTGGGGAGTTTCTCTTCAAGTCCCATTTTCAGTCCCAGTCCAGACCCTTGCGGCGCCACACGTACGCGTACGCGACGAGCACGGTGACGATGAACAGCAGCATCTCGACCAGCGCGAACAGCCCGAGGCCCGACGAGATGACGTCGCCCGCGTCGTTCGTCAGCGGCGCGAAGGAGACCGCCCACGGGTAGAGGAAGATGATCTCGATGTCGAACACGATGAAGAGCATCGCGGTGATCATGTATTTGAGCGGGAACCGTCCGCCACCGACCGGCTGGGGCGTCGGCTCGATGCCGCATTCGTAGGCGTCAAGCTTGGCGCGGTTCCAGCGCTTGGGGCCGGTGAAGGGGGCGATGGCGACCGAGAAGACCGCGAAGCCCCCCGCGAGAACGGCGAGCACCAGGATGGGCACGTAAAGGTCCATCGCTACGCCTCCTCTGGAGTCGCCGCGCGCGCGGGCGCGCAGCTTGATGTGTCAGTTCTGGGAATCATGCTGGTGGGGCGACCTTCGAGAGAGCGTTGATGATCATGTCGGACGCATCGCCTCGCCGGTCGGTGAGATTACCAAGGAGTTTGAGCGCGAAGCGCATCAGCCTCGGGTGAGGCAGGCCGTGCCTGGTCCCGAAGCTCATCACCCCCGGCTTCCCAATCGCCTCGACGAACAACCTCCCGAGTGTGAAATATCCGCCGTAGGCGTCTTTCATCACCTGGGGGTAGGTCCTCAAGGTCCGCTCCTGCTGCGCGGGAGTCGTGTCCCTGAGCGACTTCGCGATGATCTCTGCGGCGATCTCGCCGGTCTCCATGGCGTAGGCGATGCCCTCGCCGTTGAACGGGTTGATCGACCCGCCGGAGTCACCCACGAGGATAAGACCCCGGGTGTAGTGCGGCTGCCTGTTGAAGGCCATCGGGAGCGCGGCGCCGCGGATGGGGGCCGTCATGTTCTCCTCGGTGAAGCCCCACTCGGCCGGCATGGCCTTGCACCAGCGCTTCAACAGGTCGCGGTAGTCGATGTTGCCGAACTGGGCGCTGGTGTTGAGCAGCCCGAGCCCGACGTTGGAGGTGCCGTCGCCGACGCCGAACACCCAGCCGTAGCCGGGCAGCAGCGTGTCGCCGTCCCACAGCTCCAGCCAGGTCTCCAGGTAGTCGTCGTCGTGGCGCGGACTCTCGAAGTAGGTGCGCACCGCCACGCCCATGGGGCGGTCGGCGCGCTTGTGCAGGCCCATGCCGAGCGCCAGGCGGGTGCTGTTGCCGTCGGCCGCCACGACCACCCGGCTGCGGTACGTCGCGCCGTCCTTGGTCCGCACCCCGACGATGTGGCCGCTGCGGTCGTCGAGCACCGGGCCGGTGACGGTGACGCCCTCCATGAGGCGTACGCCGTTCTTGACCGCGTTGGCGGCCACGATCTGGTCGAAGTCCTTGCGGGTGCGGACGAGCCCGAAGTCGGGGAAGCTCTCCAGCTGCGGCCAGTCGAGCTCGAAGCGGAGGCCGCCGCCGACGACGCGCAGGCCCTTGTTCCTGATCCAGCCGGGTGCGTCGATGTCGACGCCCATGTTGAGCAACTGCTTGACCGCACGGGGGGTCAGGCCGTCGCCGCAGACCTTCTCGCGGGGAAACCTGGTCTTCTCCAGGAGCAACACGTCGAGACCGGCCTGAGCGAGGTAAAAGGCGGTTGCGGAACCGGCGGGACCGGCGCCGACGACGATGACGTCGGCGTCAGCCTGTATGGCTGGTAGCACGGTCACTGGACTGTCCTGTCCTACACGCTCGAAGGCCTCGGGGTGTGGCGCCTTCGTTCCTTTGTGAACCCCTTCACAAACTTGTCGGCCCGCAGTCTACTGCTTTTCGCGTACATAGTGGCAGTCGGGGTGCTGTTCCCGGACACAACACGGCCCTCCGTCGACAACGAAGGGCCGTGAACACAGGTCAGACTTCGAACTCGGCGTTGCGCACCCCGCCGAGGAACGCGCGCCACTCCCCGGGAGTGAAGGTAAGCACCGGGCCGGACGGGTCCTTGGAATCGCGCAACAACACCTCGCCGGACGTGGTCCGGGCAAACTCGACGCACTCGCCGGCGGCCGCGCTGAGACTGCTCTTGCGCCATCCGTCCGGCGAGACAGTGAGGCCGCTCATCGGACGGACTACCTCCCAAGTCTCATTGGTCTCACCAATGACGGTAGCCAACTGAAGATCGGCGGCGCGGACAAGACACGCCGTGATAACCATGTCGTTACAATTGATCCGCCAGCGCGGCGACGAAGTCGCGTGATTCGTCCTCGTCCATGGCCGCCTGCTCCAGCAGGTCGAACACCAGCGAATACTGGAAGGCGGTCTCCTCGTCCTCGGCGAGGGTGAAGGACGGGAAGTTCTCGTAGTAGACGACCTCGCCCGAGACGCTGCCGAGCACGGGGATCGACGGGAAACTGAGCAGCATGAAGTTGGTGATGTCGGTGGGGTGCGGCTGCTCCAGCCTGAGCACCCTGATGGCGATGTTGGGCAGGTCGCTCAGCTTCACCAGGTGACGTAACTGCTCACGCATCAGCTTGGTGTCGCCGTCGCCGAAGCGGCGGCGCAGCACCGCCTCGTCGAGCACGGCCGAGTAGCACAGCGGCGGCTCCTTCGACAGCAGCCGTTGGCGGCGCATCCTGGCCTGGATCCGGCGCTCGATCCTGCTCGGCGGCGCCAGCTCGACCGCGCGGTTGAGCAGGCCGATCCGCGTGGCGTAGTCGCGGGTCTGCAGCAGGCCGGGCAGCGAGAAGGTGTGCCAGCTCCTGACCCGGCTGGCGCCGTCCTCAAGGCCGAAGAGCTCCAGCACGGGCTCGGTCACGACGTCGGAGTAGGACTCCCACCAGCCCTTGGAGCCGCCGTGGCGGGCCAGCGCGAGCAGCAGGTCGCCGAGCTCGCCGTCGGTCCCGTAGTGCTCGAGCAGCCTGGTCACGTCTTTGGGGGACGGCGCCACCTGGCCGTTCTCCATCCGGGAGATCTTGGACGTGGACCAGCGCAGCGATTTGGCCACCTGTACGCCGTTGAGCCCCGCGCCCTCGCGTAACCGCCGTAGCTCGGCGGCGAGCTTGCGGCGGCGGAGTGTCGGATTGATTTCTCCGATCACTCGGGCTCCTTCCGAGAATTCCACGAGATATGCCCACAAAGGGCGGTGGGCAATCCTCGCCGGGAAGACCTGGTTTCGTCCCAGAAAGAGGCCGTGCCGTCATCCCGGCGGGAATTGCACGGGGTCTCCCTCTGACACACCCTCAGAGTAGCCCGCAAAGGCGGAAACGGGCGGAAAGGCGGGAGATGAAGCCAGCCGCCGCCGGGCACGCTCGTCGCCTGCGACGGATTCCCCAGGACGCATCCGAAGATCCCCGAGGCGCACGACCTCGCCGCCACGACGGGCCTGTTGTGGCGGTGGCGCGGAACTCGCCATGGCGGGCGCGATCCCCGTGATCGCCGTCCCGCCGTTCCACCGGCCCGGACCCGTCGCAGCACTGCTGATCGCGGGGGCAGTGCTCGCGGGAGGGGCCTTCCCGCCGGTACGCCGGGCCGCGAACCGCCTGGTCGTACGCCACCGGATCCAGAGGGGCGCCCGCTCCGCCAAGGAGGTGAGGCTCCACCGTCCACACCGCTGGGCGCACCCGCTCACGATCGAACCGCTCAGGCGGGCTTGAACCCCCTGTGCATGGCGACGATGCCCATCGTGAGGTTGCGCCAGGCCACCCGTTCCCAGCCGGCGTCGAGGATCTTCCGGGCCAACGTCGGCTGGTCGGGCCAGTCCCTGATCGACTCGGCCAGGTATTCGTAGGAGTCGTCGTTGGACCCGAACACCTTGGCCACCTTCGGCAACATCCTCATCAGATATTCGCGGTAGACCAGGTCGAACGGCGCGAACGTCACGTGCGAGAACTCCAGGATCACCAGCCGGCCGCCTGGCCTGGTCACCCGCGACATCTCCCGCAGCGCCTGCGAGGTGTCGTGCACGTTGCGCAGCGCCACCGAGATCGTCACCGCGTCGAACACCTCGTCGGCGAACGGCAGCCGCATCGCGTCACCGGCCACGAACGGCACGCCCTGGCCCGACAGCGCGTTGCCGCCGTGGCGCTCGACGCCGGTGCGCAGCATGCCGAGCGAGAAGTCGGAGGCGATGGCGCGGGCGCCGAGGCGGGTGAAGGTGTCGGTGGAGGTGCCGGTGCCCGCCCCCAGGTCGAGCACGACCTCACCGGGACCCGCGTCGACGGCGGCGGCCACGGCCTTGCGCCAGAGCCTGACCTGTCCCATCGAGATCACGTCGTTGACCAGGTCGTAACGCCGGGCGGTGCGATCGAACATCGCGGCGACCTCGTCCGGCTGCTTGTCCAACTGAGCGCGCGTCATGCGGAACAGCGTACTCATGCGGGTATCGGGGTACGTCGCTGGCTTGACCAGGTATGACGGAAGAGCCCGGAGCGGATATTGACGTAAAGTAGCGTCATCGCTACCGAACGTCTGCTAGATGTTGGTGAATGCTTGCCCGTGTCGCCCTTGCGGCGATCATCGCTTCGGCCCCCGTCACGCACCCTCGCGTGGTCTCGGCCGACCCGGTCGACAACACCCCTCACGTCCTCGACGGCATCGTCAACGCGATCGCGCTGGTCGGGAGCACCGTCGTGGTCGGCGGCTCGTTCAGCGAGGTGGCCGACGCCGCGCGCACGCGCACGCTGCGGCGGGCCAACCTGTTCGCCTACGACCTGGCGACCGGCCGCGTCCTGCCCGACTTCGCGCCCTCCGTCGCCGGCCCGGTCTACGGCCTGGCCCCCGGCGACCACGGCACCGTCTACGTCGGCGGCGCCTTCCCCGGCGTCAACAACACCCGCGCCAGGGCGCTCGCCCAGGTCCGCCTCGCCGACGGGCAGCTCGTGCCCGGCTTCTCCCCCGGGATCGAGGGCGGCACGGTCCTGACCCTGGCCAGGAACGGTCCAAAGCTGTACGCGGGGGGCGATTTCCTCCGGCCGCGTACGGCGCTGGCGCGGCTCGACGCCGTCACGGGCGCGGCCGACCCGGGGTTCGCCATCACGCCGGGCGAGCCGCTGACGCCCAGGGTGAAGGTGCAGTCCCTCGCGCTGTCGGGCGGGCGGCTCGCGGTCGACGGCACGTTCACCACGCTGGGCGGCAGGTCGAGGCCGCAGGTCGGGCTGATCGACGTCAGCGGGCCGGTCGCGCGGGTCGCCGACTGGCGCACCGAGGCGTACGCGCCGCGCTGCGCGCAGGCGTTCCCCTCCTACGTGCGGGGCATCGACTTCTCCCCCGACGGGGGCTACTTCGTGGTCGTCACCACCGGCGGGCCGAAGGGGCGCATGTGCGACACGGCCGCGAGGTTCGAGACGTACGCCAAGGGCACCGACATCAGGCCCACCTGGGTCAACGCCACGGGCGGCGACTCGCTCTACGCGGTGGCCGCGACCGGCTCAGCGGTCTACGTCGGCGGCCACCAGCGCTGGATGAACAACCCGCAGGGCCGCGACTCCGCCGGCCCCGGCGCGGTGCCGCGCGAGGGCATCGCGGCGATTCATCCGCGTACGGGAAAGGCGCTCGCCTGGAATCCCGGACGGGAGCGGGGCATCGGCGTGAAGGCATTTCTGGCACACAAGACAGGTCTACTTGTCGGTAGCGACACAACGCGACTCGGACGGGAGTACCATGCCCGGATTGGCATGTTCCCTCTGCCCTAGTCGTCTTGCGGCTTCGGCCGGTCGATCTTGTCGCTGAGGCGCTGACTCACGGCGTCACGCTGCTTGGACAGCAGCACGTAGCTGGCGATGCCGCTGATCACGAAAGCAGTCGCGATCAGGAACAGCGGGCTTTGCAGGCCGACCAGGTAGAGAACACCCAGGGTCACGACAAACAGGCCGATCCGCGACGCGGTGTAAACGAGAACGGGATGCACACGTCGAGGTTACTCGGACCTGCGTAGCGGTCGCTCTTCGCATCAGGCGCGAGCGCTGCTACTGTTCCCAGTTAGGGTGTTTCGTAAAGAAACACCCACGAGAGCCCCAAAGAGGCTCTATCATATAACAATCGGGCAGTCAGCTGATAACAACCCGTGATCTTTGTCGAAAACCACGGATAAATCAGGCTTCGCTCGACACACTGGTTACCTGTCCGCCCGCTGGCAGGAAGCGGGATGCGAGGGGGAGAGATTGGTGGAGAGTAGCAGCGAGCGTCTGCTGACCCCAGGAGAGGTTGCCGCCCTCTTCCGGGTAGACCCAAAGACGGTTACGCGCTGGGCTGCGGCAGGCCGCATCAGCAGTATCCGCACCCCCGGAGGGCACCGGCGCTTCCGCGAGTCGGAAGTGCACGCCCTTCTTCGAGGCGAGGACGTTCTCACGGCCGACAGGCCAGCAGGTGAGTCCCCGCGCGTCTGACGTTCCGTCTAGTCGGTGATCCTGCGAACCGCCAGGATCACCGCTGGCGGGGCCCCCATCCGCCTCACCTCCGGTGAGGCCACGAGCACGCGTGCTTCCGGGCCAACTTCCGAACGGCGAGCACGGGGCGGCGCCAACCGCCGACCGTGGCTGGCGCCCGTCCTTCTCTAGCCGTCTTCCTGTCCGGCCTTGAACGCCAGGAACTCGCGCTCCAGATCGTCGTTCTCCTCTTCCCAGCGGCGCCGGCGCTCGGCCGCCTCCTCCTCGGTCAGCGACTCGGGCAGCAAGCGTTCGTAGTCGGGATCGCCCGGCTGCACGTCCACGTACGCGTTACCGATCAGACGCCCGTCTTCGCTGGTCAGACTCTGCGGCACGCGCAGGGTCCCGTCAGCGAGCCGGATCACGTACATGGCTGATCACCTAGATTCCGTAGCGCCGGTTGAAGAAGAGCATGACGTTGAGCGCCATCCGGGTGTCGCCGCCGAGCATGTCCACGAGGGCGGGACGCTGGCGGGCGGCGATGGCGGCGAAGGCGTCGGCGAAGAACTCCTTGCGGCCGAGTCCGTTGCCCTGGCGGTGGAAGGTCGAGGCCAGCTTGGGCAGCGCGGTCTCGTAGAGCCGGACGAACTCCGCCGAGTCCGACACCCATTCGCCGTGGAGCGAGTCGAGGTCGTCGATGGCGTGACCGACCTCGTGCATCATCACGTCAGGTGTGGGCGAGGGGCGGTCGCCCACCACGATCTTGCGGTCGCCGTACGCGCCGGCGCAGATGTCCCAGGTGGCGCGGCCCGACGGGAGCGGCGCGCCGCGTAAGTAGCCCATGTCGTCGAGGTCGGGGACGCCGCCCGCGCCGACGTAGATGCCTTCGAGGCCGTCGGCCAGCAGCTCCTTCAGCCGGTCGGGCAGGCGGGCCAGGCTCTCCACGGCGCGTACGGCGTCGCGCGAGGGCGGGCCGTGCCTGGCGTCCCACTGGCGGTGCAGGACCTTCTCCAGCTTGCCGCAGTGGCGCAGGCCGTCGCCGATGGAGGGGGCCTCGGGCCGGTTGGGCTGGGCCCTCGGGGGCGCGTCGTCGAGCTCGAAGTCGTACCAGGTGTAGCGGGGGCGTTCCGTGACGGCGGCGGGCAGCCGCTCGGCGCGTTCGCGGAGCGAGACGCCGTCCCAGGTCACCTCACGCCGCTCGCCCTGCCCCGGCCGGGCGAAGCGTTCCGGGTGCTGCTCCCGGCGCCGCTCCGCGCCGTTGAGCCGCCCGCTCGGCGCCTCGGAGCGGCTGTCCCGAGCTTGGGACCAGAAGGAACGGTCCGCGTCCGCAGGAGCCTCGTCACGCCGCGCGAACAGGTACGACCCGCGCCGCCACCAACGGCCACGCCGATGCCGGCCCTTGTCGTGAGAAAAGGCCATCGCACCCCTTCACGCCGCGTCTACCCAGAACCGGGTTCCACCGTACGACGACGATCTTCCCTAGTCATCCGAAACGGGACATCGTCCGACACGATCAGGTCGCCGCATGGCTTACAGTTCGGGCATGGCAGGTGTTCTGATCGGCCTGGCGTTGCTGGCCTTCTGGCTCTTCTCACTGTTCGACGTCATCACCGCGCCCGAGGAAGAGGTCAGGAACGTACCAAAGGCGCTGTGGATCCTCATTGTCGTGCTGATCCCGCTGCTCGGCGGCCTGATCTGGATGTTGCGCGGCCGGCCCAAGGTCGTGCGCGACCCGTGGCCGGTGCCTCCGGGCCCGGGCATGCCGAAGGGCCCCGACGACGACCCCGACTTCCTGAAGGACCTCGACAAGCGGATGCGCGGCGAGGACTAACCGCCGACGTCGGCGTAGCTGTGCAGCCCCGAGATGAAGATGTTGACGCCGACCAGGTTGAACATCAGGCACCCGAACGCCAGCAGCTGCACGATCATGGCGGCCCTGCCCCGCCAGCCCACCGTCACCCTGGCGTGCAGGTAGGCGGCGTAGGCCACCCAGGTGATGAAGGACCAGACCTCCTTGGGGTCCCAGCCCCAGTAGCGGCCCCAGGCGCGGTCGGCCCAGAGCGCGCCGGCGATGACGGCGAACGTCCACAGCGGGAAGGCCAGCACGATCGCGCGGTGGGCCACCCGCTCCAGGTCGTCGCGGCTCGGCAGGCGCGAGAGCCCGTCGCCGCGCACCAGGTAGAGGACGCCGGACACCCCGGCCAGCGTCAGCAGCCCGCTCGCCAGGATCGCCGCGGTGACGTGGATCGCGATCCAGTACGAGTTCAGCGCCGGCACCACGGGCCCGGCGGTCGTGTAGAGCACCTTGACCGCGAACCCGAGCCCCAGCGTGGCGGCGATCATGACGAACGCGCCCAGGAAACGTACGTTCTGGCGGAGCTGCGTGACGAGGAACGCGGTCACGGCGGCGAAGCAGATGGCCACCACGAACTCGTACATGTTGCCCCACGGCCACCGGTCGACGGCCAGGCCGCGGGTGGCGATGGCGCCGAGGTTGGCGGCCCAGCCGAGCCAGGCCAGCACGAGCGCCACCGACCCGACCCTGGCCGCGCTTCCCGGCGTTCCGGCGGGCACGGGTTCGGCGGCCTCGGGCGCCGGGTCGGACGCCCCTGAGGCGCCGACCGCGACAGGCTGCTTGGCGGCCTGCCTCACCGCGGCGCCGGCCTTGCCCGCGACGGCCCTTCCGAAGGCGAGCTCCATCGCGAAGCCCACCATGGCGACGATGTAGAGCAGGACGGCGGCGACGACGAAATAGTCGCTCAGCTCGGCGAGTTGCTCAGCGGACATCCTGTTCTCCTGCTGATAGAGCCTTGACGATGTCGGCGAACTCCTCGGTGAAGCCCGCCGCGGAGCCCTCGGTACGGGTAAGGCCGCCCACGTCGGCCCTGCCCTCCTTGACCCGCACCCAGACACGGCGGCGGCGGATCGTCAACGACAGCGCGATGGAGACGACCGCGACGGCGGCGGCGATCAGCGCGGGCACGCGCCCGGGGTCGTAGGCGGTCTGGAGCGTGATCCACTCCTTGACCCCGGTGAACTCCAGCTTCCCCGCCTTGCCCGGCAGCTCCATCGACTGCCCGACGGCCAGCGGCTTGGACGCCGCCGAGCCCTTCACCACGGGCTCGATCTTGCCCTGCAGCTCGGTGGGGATGACCTCGTAGACCGACTGCGGCTTGCCCGAGCGCATCCCCAGGTCGCCCGCGTAGCCGCCCCAGACCTGTACCTCGGGCCGCAGCTCGCCGGGGAAGGCGGAGGTGTGGGTGCCGTCGGTCAGCGGCACGCTGGTGGGCAGGAAGCGTACGAAGAACCCGAGCTGCTGCGGCTGCGCGTCGGGAGCCTTGATCGCGCACTCCCCGATGAGCGTGGCCTTGCTCTCGTTCAGGCAGGCCACCGGGCCTTCGAAGGCCACCTGGCCGTTGCCGTCGGTGACCTTGAAGACGGGCGCGTAGCCGTGGCCGATCAGGTAGGTCTGCGTGCCGTCGACCTCCAGCGGCTCGTTGACCTTGAGCTCGTAGTCGCGCGCGGGCGCGCCGGGCTCGTCGTGGACCTTGAGGTAGGCCGAGTAGTCGAGCTCCTGGCCCTTCCTGTCGCCCGCGACCTGGTAGGTGGCCTTGAAGTCGGACAACTCGAAGGAGAACGGCTGCAGCGACTCGGCCGAGACCTGGCTGCCCGGGATGAACCGGTCGTAGGCGGCCACGGTGTTGGCGAAGCCGTCGCCCTCGACGACGAGGACGTTGCCGCGGTAGCCGTACAGGGAGCCGAAGCCGATCGCGAGCAGGATGCCGATCAGCGCGACGTGGAAGAACAGGTTGCCGGTCTCGCGCAGGTAGCCCTTCTCGGCCGCCACCCAGCCGTCGCCCTCGACGACGCGGAAGCGCAGCCTGCGCAGCCGCCTCGCGGCCTCGCCGACGGTCAGGTCGCCGTCGAAGGAGGCCGAGTGCGGCAGGCGGGCGAGGTTCTTCGGCGCGGCGGGCGGCTCGCGGCGCAGCTCGCGCAGGTAGGTCGCGGTGCGCGGGATGATGCAGCCGACCAGCGAGGTGAACAGCAGCAGGTAGACGGCCGCGAACCAGGCGGAGGTGAACACCTCGAACAGCTGGAACCGGTCGTACCACTCGGCCAGCGTCGGGTTCTGCTGGTAGAGCTGCGCCACCCTGTCGGGCTCGACGCCGCGCTGGGGCACCAGCGAGCCGGGGATCGAGCCGAGCGCGAGCAGGAACAGCAGGATCAGCGCGGTCTTCATCGAGGTGAGCGTGCGCCAGCCCCACCTCAGCCAGCCGACGAGCCCCAGCCTGACCTGCTTGGGCTCGTGGTCCTCGCGCACCAGCTCGTCGACGCTCATCAGATCACCGGCACGAATCCGCCGATGAGACCCTGCATGCCGGCGATCATCGTCCCCCACAGTCCGGTCACGAGCAGCAGGCCGACGGCCACCATCATGCCGCCGCCGATCCTGGTGATCAGGCGCGAGTGCTTGCGGATGGCGCGGAACGTGCGCAGGGCCCTGCTGTAGGCGAGCGCGGCAGCCACGAAGGGCAGGCCGAGGCCCAGCGCGTAGGCGATGGCGAGCAGCGCGCCGCGACCCGCGCTGCCCTCGTTGAGCCCGAGCGTGAGCACGACGGCCAGCGTCGGCCCGATGCACGGGGTCCAGCCGAGCCCGAACACGACGCCGAGCAGCGGCGCCCCGGCGAGGCCGGCCGAGGGAAGCTTGTGGATGCGCACGTCGCGCATCAGCCCGGGAAGCACGCCCAGGAAGGCCAGCCCGAGCACGATCGTCAGGACGCCCAGCACCCGCGTGATGATCTCCGCGTTGCCCAGCATGACCGAGCCGAGCCCGCCGAACAGCGCGCCGCTGAGCACGAACACCAGCCCGAACCCGGCCACGAACAGCACCGTGCCGAGCACCAGCCGCCCCCGCTTGGGATCGGCGCTCATGCCCGTCACGTACGACAGATAGCCCGGCACCAGCGGCAACACGCACGGCGACAGGAACGACACCACCCCGGCGAGCAGCGCGATCGGCACCGCGAGCAGCAGCGACCCCGAGGCGACGACGTCATTCATCGCGGACCTTGGTGACCGTGTTCATCAGGTCGGTGTACTTGACCGCCCCGAGCGCCCTGGCCGCGATCCTGCCCTGCTTGTCGATGATCAGCGTGGACGGGATGGCCGCCGGCGGCACGGTGCCCTGGAAGGACAGCGCGACCTTGCCCGGCTGGTCGAAGATGTGCGGGTAGCCGGTCTTCTCGGTGCGTTCGAAGGCGAGGGCGTCGGCCTGGCGGTCCTTGAAGTCGACGCCGATGAACTCGACGCCGCCCTTGGTCTTGGCCGCGACCTCCTTGAGCACCGGCGCCTCGGCCCGGCACGGCCCGCACCACGACGCCCAGAAGTTGAGCACCACGACCTTGCCCTTGTGGGCGGCCAGCGAGGTGGTGCCCCCGTCGAGCGTGGGGCCTTCGACGGCCGGGGCCGGCTTGCGGTCGGCGGTCTCGAAGACCTGCATCTTGCCGTCGCCCGCGACGAACCGGGTGTCGCCCGCCTGGGGCTGCCCGCTCTGGTTGCCCGCGCAACCCGCGGCCAGCGCGGCCAGCAGAAGGAGGGAGATGGACGTCGCGCGCACGGAGGATGATCTCCTTGTACTACAACCGGTAGAGCTTGCAACTCTACCCGCGGGGAGGTATGGCCCGGACATCAGGCCCCTGGGATCGAAGGCCCCGAACTCAGCGACCCCGCCGGCTCGCTGTAGCCGACGCTGACCAGCCGGTCCCCGTCGAAGGTGAGCGTGGTGAGGCTGGCCAGCGCGCACTGCCTGCGCCGCGGGTCGTGCCACAGCCTGCGGCCCTCGGCGGCCATCCTGATCGACCAGATGGGGAGCTGGTGGCTGACCAGCACGGTCTCGTGCCCGCGCGCGGCCGCCCTGGCGTCGTCGATCATCGACCGCATGCGCGCCACGATGGCGGGGTACGCCTCGCCCCACGACGGTTTCAGCGGATTCCAGAAATAGCGGTAGTTGCGCGGGTTGCGGAGGACGGCGAGCCCCTGGCCCACTTGACGGCCCTGGAGCAGGTTGGCCGCTTCGAGCAGGCGGTCGTCCGTGATCACGTCGAGGCCGAGCTTGTCGGCGAGCGGGGCCGCGGTCTCCAGCGCGCGTTCGAGCGGTGAGCTGTAGAGGCGGACGATGTCGCGGCCGCCGACGGCCTTGGCGACCGTCTCGGCCATGAGCCTGCCGGTGTCGGACAGGTGGTAGCCGGGCAGCCTGCCGTACAGGATGCCGCCGGGATTGTGCACCTCACCGTGGCGCAAAAGGTGGACGACGGTGGTTTCAGCCATGGTGTGGCACAGCCTATCCGCTTCGATGCCGGACATAGTCAGGGCCCGCCTGGTCGTACATTTCGCTCCTGGGTAAAGTCGAGCTGACTGCGCCTAGGGTTCCGCGTCCGGTCCGCCCCCTGCCCCCTCCACAATCAGGCCCGGAAGACAGGTCCGAGCGGCGCCGCGGCCCGCGTCGGGCCGTACAGCTGACGGGACAAAAGCCTGGAGGCTCCTCTCCGCTTCAACTGGAAGGAGTCGCCCGGATGAGTCCTTGGGCGCTTGTCCTCATCCTCGTCGCCGCCGTCGCGCACGCCACGTGGAACCTGCTGAGCAAGAAGGCCGCGCAGGCCGACGGCATCGTCTTCCTCTGGCTCGTCGGGGTCGTGGCCGTGGTGGTCTGGAGCCCGCTGTTCGCGGGGTTCCTGCTGGTCACGGGCGCCCGGCCGTCGTGGGGCGACCTCGCCGTGATCGGCGGCAGCACCACGCTGCACATCGGGTACTTCGTGCTGCTGCAACGCGGGTACGGCGAGGGCGACCTGTCGGTCGTCTACCCCGTCGCCCGGGGCACCGGGCCGATGCTGGCCAGCCTGGTCGCGGTGCTGTTCCTGGGCGAGCATCCCGCGCCGGCGGGGGTGGCCGGGATCGTGCTGGTCGGGGTCGGCGTGTTCATGATGAGCGGGGGCTCGGCCGGTCGCGGCGATCTGCGCGGGTTGCTGTCCGGGCTGGTCGTGGGGCTGTTCATCGCCGGGTACACGGTGTGGGACTCGCAGGTGGTGAGCGCGTTCGCGGTGGCGCCGATCATGCTCAACTACCTGGGGGAGGTCGGGCGGGCGGTGGCGCTCACGCCCTTCGTCGCCGGTGCCCGCAGGAGGCTGATCGTGCCGGTCTGGCGGGAGCACCGGGGGCGGATCGTGGGGGCGGCGTTCCTGATCTTCCTGTCGTACCTGCTGGTCCTGATCGCCTTCACGATGGC
>JABFVJ010000040.1 GCA_013362835.1 Nonomuraea sp.
TGGGCGTCGGCGACGATCTCGTTCAGCTCCTCGGCCACCGCCGCATACGTGTTCCGCGCCTCCCGGTGCACCCACGCGATCGACGACCCGGGCAGGATGTCGTGGAACTGGTGCAGCAGCACCGTCTTCCAGATCCGGTCGAGCCGCGCGTACGGATACTCCGCCCCGGCCCGTACGGCGGCGGTGGCCGCCCACAGCTCGGCCTCGCGCAGCAGCGACTCGCTGCGCCGGTTGCCCTGCTTGGTCTTGGCCTGGCTGGTCAGCGTGGCCCGGTGCAGCTCCAGGTAGAGCTCGCCCACCCAGACCGGCGGGTCGGGGTACTCGGCCTCGGCCTTGGCGAAGAAGTCGGCCGGCGTCTCCCAGGTGACGGTGGCCGAGCCCTCCAGGTCGCGCAGCCTGGCGGCCTTCGCGACCATCTCGCGGGTCGTGCCGCCGCCGCCGTCGCCCCACCCGGTGGGGGCCAGCGAGTGCCTGGCCACGCCCTTGTCCTTGAAGTTGCGGGCCGCGTGGGCGATCTCCCTGCCGTTCATCGAGCAGTTGTAGGTGTCGACGGGCGGGAAGTGGGTGAAGATCCGCGTCCCGTCGATGCCCTCCCACAGGAACGTGTGGTGCGGGAACGTGTTCGTCCTGCTCCAGGAGATCTTCTGCGTGAGCAGCCGCTTCGAGCCCGCCGCCCGGATGATCTGCGGCAGCCCGGCCGCGAAGCCGAACGTGTCCGGCAGCCACACCTCCTCGTTGTCGATGCCGAACTCGTCGATGAAGAAGCGCTTGCCGTGCACGAACTGCCTGGCCATGGCCTCGGAGCCGGGCATGTTCGTGTCGGACTCCACCCACATGCCGCCGGTCGGGACGAACCGCCCGGCCGCCACGGCCTTGGTCACCTTGGCCCACACCTCGGGCCGGTGCTCCTTGATCCACGCCCACTGCTGGGCCTGCGACATGGCGAACACGAACTCGGGCTCGTCGGCCAGCAGCGCCGTCATGTTGGAGGCCGTACGGGCGACCTTGCGCACGGTCTCGCGCAGCGGCCACAGCCAGGCCGAGTCGATGTGGGCGTGCCCGACCGCGCTGATGCGG
Organism: Nonomuraea sp.; assembly: GCA_013362835.1. The sequence continues at coordinate 1,078 of JABFVJ010000040.1, forward strand.
TGGGCCGAGGGCACGGCGGGCGACGAGAGCACCCCGGCCAGCTCGGCGCGGGCCGCGGCGGCCGTCGCGTTGACGTCCTGGAGGTCGATCGCGTCGAGCGCGCGGTCGATCGCCCGGGTCAGCTCCCAGCGGCGGCCGCCGTCGGCGGGCAGCTCGCGCATGAGCTCGCCGGCCACCTCCAGGTCGATGACGAGCTGCCACACCGTCTCGTCGAACACCGCCAGATCCATCCGGGTCAGCCGGTACTGCGGCTCGCTGCCCGCCGTCTCCTTGTCGCCGAGCAGCGTCGGGACGAACGGGTGGTAACCGAGCACGACCGGGTTGGAGGCCGCCTCGATGCGCAGCTCCACCCGCTCGCCGCCGCTCACCGGCGCGCCGACGCGCACCCACTGGTTACGCGGGTTGAGCCCCTTCACCGGCGTGCCGTCGGGCAGGTAGACCAGGCCCTCGCACTGGAAACCCGGCATGTTCTCGTCGAATCCGAGGTCGAGCAGCGCCTCGACGGTCCGGCCCGTCCAGGCGTGCGGGACCGTGCCGGTCACCGTGAACCAGCTCGTCGCCCACGGCGCGCCCCACGCCGCGCCGACCGCGATCGGCTCCGCCGGCGCGGCCAGGCCCTCGGCGACGGGTACGGGCTCGCCGGGCGCGTGCCACACCCGCACCTCCAGTGGTACGGACTCGGGGTAGACGGCCGGGCGCAGCCGTTCGTCCAGGACGCGCTTGAGACGGGCTTCGACCAGTGTGCGGTCGTCATGCATTGCGGAGCTCCCTAAAGGTGGGGGTCAACCCTTGATCGCGCCTTCCGCGACGCCCTTGAAGAAGAAGCGCTGGAGCGACGCGAACACGATCACGATCGGCAGGAAGGAGATCATCGTGCCGGCGGCGATGAGCCGGGGGTTCGCGGTGAAGGTGCCGTTGAGGTACTGCAGCCCCACGGTCAGCGTGTAGTGGTCGGGGTCGTTGAGCACGATGAGAGGCCACAGGAAGTCGTCCCAAGCACCGATGAACGCGAAAATCGTGATCACACTCAGCATGCCACGCACGTTCGGCAGGCCGATATGGCGCAGTCGTTGCCATGCGGTCGCGCCGTCGATGATCGCGGCCTCGTCCATCTCGGGCGGGATCGAGGCGAAGGCCACCCGCATCAGCAGCACGTTGAGCATCCCGATCGCGCCGGGCAGCGCCACGCCGGGCAGCGTGTCGGCCAGGCCCAGGTCGCGGACGATCACGTACTTGGACACGATCGTCACCTCCTCGGGCAGCACCAGCGTGGCGAGGAACGCGCCCAGCAGCAGTTTCGCGCCCCTGAAGCGCAGCTTGGCGAGCGCGTACCCGGCCAGCGTCGCGCCGACGGCGTTGCCGGTGACCACGATGGCGGCCACGACCACGGAGTTGGCGGCGTACGACCAGACCGGGATCGTCCGGGCGACCTCCACGAAGTTGTCGAGGGTCGGCTGCTCGGGCAGGAAGCTCGGCGTGCGGGTGTAGATGTCCTCGGTCAGGCTCTTGAGCGAGGTCGACAGCTGCCACAGGAAGGGCGCGACCGTGATGACCAGCACGAGGAGGAGCAGCGCGTAGCGGAGCGTGCGTTCGGCCGGGGAGATCGTGTTGAGCGAGCCGCCGCCGCTTCGGCGACGCCGGTGCGTGGGGTCCGTCCTCGCCACGTCAGGCCGCCTTCCTGTCGAGCCGCAGCAGCAGGAGCATCGGGCCGATCGTGATCGCCAGCAGCAGGATGCTCAGCGCGGAGGCGTAGCCGAGGTGGCCGGTGAAGCCGCGGCTGTACATCTGGATCAGCATGACGATCGACATGTCCCGGCCGCCGGGTCCGCCGGTGCCGTTGGACAGCACGTACAGCTCGGAGAAGACGCGCAGGGCCGACACCGAGACCAGCACCGAGACCAGCAACATCGTGTTGCGCACGCCAGGGACCGTGACGCTCCAGAACCTACGGACCGCGCCCGCGCCGTCGACCGCCGCGGCCTCGTGCAGCTCGCGGCGGACGTTGCCGAGCGCCGACAGGTAGATGATCATGTAGTAGCCGAGGCCCTTCCACACGGTCAGGCTGATCGCGCTGAACAGCAGCAGCCACCGGTCGGTCAGGAACGGCACCGGCTCGGCGATCACGCCCAGCCACTGGGCGAAGCCGTTGACCAGGCCCCGGTCGTCCAGCAGCCAGCCCCAGATCAGCGCCACCACGACCGCCGAGGCCACCACCGGCGTGTAGAACGCGGTGCGGAAGAACATGATCCCGGGCAGCCGCTTCTCCACCAGGATCGCGATCAGCAGCGGCAGCATGGTCAGCAGCGGCAGGCAGACCAGCATGAACACGACGCTGTTGACCAGCGCGTCCACGAGCTGGTCGTCGTTCAGCACCCGCTTCGCGTTGGCCAGGCCGGTGAAATGCCCGCCGCCGAGCGGCTTGGCGTTCGTGAAGGCCAGCACGACCGTGTTGATCGAGGGCCAGACGTTGAACGCCACCAGCCAGACGGCGGCGGGCAGCACCAGCAGCCACGGCGTGAACCAGCGGCGATGGGTCATCGGCCGCTCAGCTCCTGAGCAGTTCGTTGCACTTGGCGACCGACTTGTCCAGCGCCTCCTTGGAGCCGATCTCGCCGCTGATCGCCGCCGCGAACTGCTGCCTGACGTACTTGCTCATCGCCTCGGTCACCTCGTACGGCTGCAGCACCTTGGCCTTGGCCAGCGAGGCGAACGCGGTGACCTTGGCCTCGCCGGAGTTCGTGCCGTCGCTCTCGCTGAAGAACGGGTCGGCGGCCGACGCCTTGGTGCTGGGGAAGATGTTGACCAGGTGGGCGAAGGCGGCCTGGTTCTCGGCGTCGGTGACCCAGCGGGCCAGGGCGAGCGCGGCCGGCAGGTTCTTGGTCCGCTTCGAGACCGACAGGCCCTGCACGTACAGCGGGGGCACGTCCCACACCGGCGAGGAGACGACCTTGGGCGCGAGCGACGGGTTGTCGGTGGCCAGGCTCGTGATGTAGTTGCCGCCGCCGGTCGTCCAGGCGACCGTGCCCTCGTTGAACAGCTTGGCGTTGCCCGAGTACGTGTCGGTGAGCACGTCGCGCGGCAGCAGGCCGTCCTTGAACGCGTCCCGGTAACGGTCGAGCACGGCGACGGCCTCGGGGGTGTTGAAGACGAAGCTCCGGCCGTCGTCGGCGAGGATCTTGACGCCTTCCTGGGTGAGGTCGCCGAGCTCGGGGCGGCGGCTCATCAGGTAGACCTTGCCGCCGGACTTCTCCTTGAGCGTCTTCGCCTGCGCGATCAGCTCGTCCAGGCTCGCCGGGGGCTTGGCGGGGTCGAGGCCGTACTTCTTGAGCAGTTCGGAGTTCCAGTAGTTGACGTCGGTGTTGAGGTACCAGGGGTAGCCGTAGACGCCGGTGTGGCCGGAGAACCTGTACGCGTCGACGCCGCCGGGGACGTACTCGTCGGCCAGTTTCGGGTCGGCCTGGCCCACGTCGAGTAACAGGTCCTGCTTGACCAGCGGCAGCGCGAAGTCGGGCGGCAGGTTGGTGACGTCGGGCAGGGTGCCGCCGGCCGCCTGGCTCAGCACCTTGTCGGAGTAGCCGTCGCCGGGCTGGTCGAGCCATTCGACCTCGACGCCGGGGTACTTCTTCTCGAAGGCGTCGATGACGCCCTGGACGTAGTCGGTGAACTTGGGCTTCAGCGCCCACGTCTGCAGGCTCACCTTGCCCTTCACCTCGCCCGTCAGGCTCGCGCTCGGGACGGCCGAGCTCTGCTCCGCGCCCTGCTCCGCGCCGCCGAGCCCGCAGCCCGTGACGATCATCGTGGCGGCCACGGCCAGTCCTGCCCAGTACCTTCGCATGAAGCACTCCTTCTGGGTACTAAACCGCTCTAGTTGCGGGACTATCCACCGGGCTACACTGCGGTGTCAATAGTTGAGACGAACTCGTGAGGAGCCAGCCGTGGGCCGACCGACGATCGCCGACATCGCCGAACGGGTCGGGGTGTCCAAGGGCGCGGTGTCGTTCGCACTCAACGGCCGGCCCGGCGTCAGCGAGGCGACCAGGGAGCGCATTCTCCAGGCGGCCAAGGAGATGAACTGGCGCCCGCACAGCGCCGCCAGGGCGCTCGGCGGCGCGCGGGCCGAGGCGGTCGGGCTGGTGATCGCCAGGCCGGCCAGCACGCTCGGCGTCGAGCCGTTCTTCGCCCAGCTCCTGTCGGGCCTCCAGGCCCGGCTGTCGGCCCAGTCGGTGGCCATGCACCTGCTGGTCGTCGAGGACGCCGAGGCCGAGATCGAGGTCTACAGGGAGTGGGCCTCGGCCCACCGGGTGGACGGGTTCATCATGGTCGACCCGCAGGTCCGCGACCCGCGCATCGAGGCGCTGGAGGAGCTGGGGGTGCCCGCCGTGGTGCTCGGCGGCCCCGGCGGGCACGGGTCGCTGCCGAGCGTGTGGGCCGACGACAGGGAGGCGATGTTGTCGGTCGTCGACTACCTCGCCGCGCTCGGCCACCGGCGGATCGCGCACGTCGCGGGGCTGCCGCGCTTCCGCCACACGCAGCGGCGGATGCGCGCGCTGCGCGACTCCGTGCGCAGGCTCGGGCTGACCGAGGCGGTGTCGGTGCCCACCGACTTCAGCGACGCCGAGGGCGCCGCCGCCACCAGGGCGCTGCTGTCCCGGGCGCGGCGGCCCACCGCGATCGTCTACGACAGCGACGTGATGGCGCTGGCCGGGCTGGGGGTGGCCGGCGAGATGGGCGTACGCGTGCCGGACGAGCTGTCCATCGTGGCCTTCGACGACTCGGTGCTGACCCGGGTCACGCACCCGGCGATCACCTCGCTGTCGCGCGACACGTTCGCGCTCGGCGGCCAGGTGGCCGAGGTGCTGCTCGACGTGATCGCCGCCCCGGGCCACCGCCGCGACCTCAAGACCGCCACTCCCCGGCTGGTGGTCCGCGAGAGCACCGCCCCGCCCGCCTGACGCGCGGGGATGGTGTCTTGGCAAGTGGACTAAACCGATTTAGGGTGCGGGGAGATCGAATCGACTCCTCGGAGGACGTGTGCCCTTCCCCTTGCGTTTCGGCGCCAACTACGTGCCCGCGGAAGGCTGGTTCTACAGCTGGCTCGATTTCTCGGCCGACGCGGCCCGCCGCGACCTGGCGGACCTGGCCGGCATCGGCCTCGACCACATCCGGATATTTCCGGTCTGGCCGTGGATTCAGCCCAACCGCGCGCTCATCCGGCAGCGTGGGATCGACGACGTGCTCGCCCTCATCGACGTCGCCGCCGAGTTCGGCCTCGGCGTCTGCGTCGACCTGCTCCAAGGCCACCTGTCCAGCTTCGACTTCCTGCCCTCCTGGGTGCTCACCTGGCACCGGCGCAGCCTGTTCACCGACCGGGACGTACGCGACGGCCTCGCCGCGTACGTCGACCGCCTCACCCGCGAGGTCGCCACCAGGGACAACGTGTTCGCCGTGACGCTGGGCAACGAGGTGAACAACCTCTTCCCCGCCAACGGCACCACCCCGGGGGCCTCGTCCGCCTGGGCCGCCGAGCTGGTCGGCGTGGCCCGCGCCGCCGCCCCCCGCCTGCTCGCCCTCCACTCGCTCTACGACGCCACCTGGTACGACCCCGCCCACCCCTTCCACCCGGCCGACAACGTCGGCCTCGGCGACCTGACCACCGTGCACTCGTGGGTCTTCAACGGCGTGTCCGCCATCGACGGCCCGCTCGGCCCGGCGACCGTGTCCCACGCCGACTACCTGGTCGAGCTGGCCGCCGCCGCCTCCGCCGACCCGCTGCGGCCGGTGTGGCTCCAGGAGGTGGGCGTGCCGCGCCCGGACGTCCCCGAGGCCGACGCGCCCGCGTTCGTCCGCGGCCTGCTCGACCTGGTCACCGCCAACCCGGCCCTGTACGGCGTGACCTGGTGGTGCTCGCACGACCTCGACCGCTCGCTCGCCGACTTCCCCGAACGCGAGTACGACCTCGGCCTGTTCACCGTCGACCACCGGATCAAGCCGGCCACTCGGGAGCTGGCCGCCGTGATCGCCGACCATCGCCGTACCGAATCCGCCGTGATCGCGGACCGCCGCCGTACCGGATCGGCCGCGATCGCCCGGCACCGGCCCGCGCTGGTGTGCGAGGTGGATCTCGCGGCCGAGCCGGGACGGCGGGCCGAGGTCGCGCCGGGCAGCGCGTTCCACGCCGAATGGGTGCGGCTGCGCCGGTCGGGGCCGGTCGCGATCGTCACGAAGGCCCGCTGCGCGGACGCCGCGCATCTCGAAGCTCGGGGGATCGACACCGTCCTGACCCAGGCATGAGACAAGGAGCTCAGATGCCACGCAGGCTGTTATCCACCTTATGCGCGGCGACCGTCGTGGCCGCCGCCCTGATCACCGGCCCCGCGCGCGCCGAGGCGGCGCCCGGCGGCCAGCCGTACGCGTCCTACTGGTACCCGGACACGATCCTGTCCTGGGACCCGGCCACCGACCCCGACGCCCGCTTCAACCGCTCCCGGGTGCCGCTGCGGCCGAGGATCCAGGATCCGGCGCTCAAGGCCAACGCGAACGCCCGCGCCGGCGAGGGCCGCATCGCCTCGCTGGTCTCGTTCGGCCCCACCTCGAACAACCCCTCGCAGGGCTCGCCCGACCCGAGCTACTACGCCTTCGGCCACTGGCAGTACGTCGACACGCTCGTCTTCTGGGGCGGCTCGGCCGGCGAGGGCCTGATCCTGGCCCCGAACGCCACGGTCATCGACGCGGCCCACCGCAACGGCGTCAAGGTCTAC